>NZ_JACARZ010000044.1:0-27211 GCF_013386315.1 Pseudomonas sp. P7779
GCGTTTGAGCGGAGCCTGCAGGCACGCATTCGCAACTTGTACCCGGACATCACCGCCAACGAAATTGCCGAGTTGAGACCTCTTGGCGACCCACTCGATCTCACCTGGGTACAGGAACTCGAAAGCGAATTCAGCAACCTGACTCAGACGTTGCGAACCTGGCAGATTAGCGCTCGCGCAGGCGCGTCGACCAGTGGCCAGGCGGCAGATCGGATTTATCGGGCCAGGGGCCGGATCGTCAAGGCCATTGAGGCTGCCTGGCGCAGAACCGGGCTGCGGGATATCGACGGCAATGGTCGATACCTCGGCCAGGCCATCAAGTGGGATGGGGTCGAATTGCGCCAGCAGTTGCGCACCCTGCCGCCATTGCCGGCCGACTTTGATCACGTCAGTAAGCTGACCCTGCGCAGCATGGCCTTGACNNCTGCGCAGCTTGTCCGTGCAAGCCTGCCGGTTGACGCGGCTGCCGCCGGCCATTGCCGCCATGCCGCACCTGACCGAGTTGTATCTGGGAGGCAATGAAATAGTCCTGAGTCAGGAGAGCGTCATGGTCTTGGGCAAACTGAAACAGCTCAAGGAGCTGTCGCTTGAAAGCAATCCATTGGGTCTGGCGCCGGACGTGAGTCGCATGCCTGATTTGCGCCAGCTGTGGCTGGCTGAAACAGATTTGGAGGAGTGGCCTGCCAGCGTGTTTCGCCTGCCGCGCCCACGGCATTTCATTCTGGATTTGCGTGAGAACGCGCTTATCCGTGTACCGGTATTTGCGCCGGGTTCTGATAACGCCCGGATCATCGCGCGCACGACGCTCTCCCGAGAGCTACTGAGTACTAAAGCCGTGAGCGATTTCAGGTTATATATCGAGGCAGCCGGTAATGATCCGGATCGTCAGCTTCCACCCAAAGGCCGGGCCGATAGCAAACTCTGGAAAACGGGATTGACCGACGAGGAATGGGAATCCAAGCAGCAATTGTGGCAAAGGCTGGAGGATGCCTTCGGTTCTGAAGCTTTTTTCAACGAAATTCGCTACCTGTCCAAATCGGGGGATGCCGTAGTCGAGGGCAAGCGCTACCTGCCGGAGCTGACTGCGAAAGTATGGCGCATGCTGGAGGCCATGGGCGAAGACGCCGAGTTGCGAGAGGAGCTGTTCCGCATGGCACAGTTCCCCACGGCTTGCGTGGATGCGGGGGCGCAGTTGTTCAATGCCATGGGGGTTGAAGTGTTGTTGCGCTCGGCCTATGCCAATGAAGACGCGAATGCGGTGAGAAGCAGCGTGCTCAAGTTGGCCAGGGGCAAGTGGCGATTGGAGGAGTTGGGGCGGATCGCTCATGCGCGCGTGGCACAATTGATCAGTCAAGGCGCCAGGTATACGGAGTATGACCAGGAGGGCATGTTGGTCTCTCATTACGACAACGCAGGCAATGAGATCCCGCCTATTGATGAGGTCGAGATCTACCTGGCTTACACCTCGCAGCTTTCCGCCCGCCTGGACTTGCCGTGGCAGGCCAGAACCATGCTGTACCGCGAAGAGTATGTGACGCCGGCCATGGTAGAGGCGGCGTACGAGCAGGTGACAGCGCTGGACCAGGGTGAGCAGTTGCGCAAGAACCTGATCGAGCAGCCGATGTGGAAGGAGTTTCTGGAGCGGGCCCACAAGGTGGAATACTTGAGAATCTTCCGGAAATCTGACGCGTTGCTCGACTACGAGGACGCGCAAGCGCAATGGGCCAGGGATGGCGGCTTGTCTGCCGAGGCCAAGAAGGACCTGAGCGACACCATCGCCAGGACCGCCGATATCCTCGGTCGGCCGCGCGGTAACAGCCTGCCGGGAACCGTCATGAGTCGGGCTGAATACGACACTTCGCTTGCCAGCATCACCAGCGAACTCAACTCATTGAACACGACACTGACCGACCAGGCGATCAGTGCCGTATTTGGGGCTTAGAACAAGAAGTACCGCTGCGCCATCGGCAACACATCCGCAGGCTCACACCACAGCAATACTCCATCGGCCTTGACCTGGTAGGTCTGCGGGTCAACCTCGATATCCGGCAGGTAATCGTTGTGGATCAAGTCGGTTTTCTGCACCGCGCGGCAACCCTTGACCACGGCGATCTGCTTCTTCAACCCCAACTGCTCCGGCAGGCCTGCCGCCAACGCCGCCTGGCTGATAAAGGTCAGGCTGGTGGCGTGCAGCGAGCTGCCGAAGCTGGCGAACATCGGGCGGTAGTGCACCGGTTGCGGGGTGGGGATCGAGGCGTTGGCGTCGCCCATCAGGCTTGAGGCAATCGCGCCGCCCTTGAGGATCAGGGTTGGCTTGATCCCGAAAAACGCCGGGCGCCACAGCACCAGGTCGGCCCATTTACCGACTTCGATGGAACCCACTTCGTGGCTGATGCCATGGGTGATCGCCGGGTTGATGGTGTACTTGGCGATGTATCGTTTGGCGCGGAAGTTGTCGTTGCCTTCGCCGTCGCCAGGCAATGGCCCGCGCTGTTTCTTCATCTTGTCGGCGGTCTGCCAGGTACGTGTGATCACCTCGCCAACCCGCCCCATGGCCTGGCTGTCGGAGCTGATCATCGAGAACGCGCCGAGGTCGTGAAGGATGTCTTCGGCGGCAATCGTTTCGCGGCGGATGCGGCTTTCGGCAAAGGCCACGTCTTCGGCAATGCTCGGGTCCAGGTGATGGCAGACCATCAACATGTCCAGGTGTTCGTCGATGGTGTTGCGGGTGAACGGCCGGGTTGGGTTGGTGGAGCTGGGCAGCACGTTGGGGAAGCCACAGGCCTTGATGATGTCTGGCGCGTGACCGCCACCGGCACCTTCGGTGTGGTAGGTGTGGATGGTGCGGCCCTTGAAGGCGGCGAGGGTGGTTTCGACAAAGCCGGATTCGTTGAGGGTGTCGCTGTGGATCGCCACCTGCACGTCGTACTCGTCGGCGACGCTCAGGCAGTTGTCGATGCTCGCCGGCGTGGTGCCCCAGTCCTCGTGCAGCTTCAAGCCAATGGCACCGGCCTTCACTTGTTCGATCAACGGCTCCGGCAGGCTGGCGTTGCCCTTGCCGGTGAAGCCGATGTTCATCGGGAACGAGTCGGAGGCCTGGAGCATGCGCGCCAGGTGCCATGGGCCGGAGGTGCAGGTGGTGGCGTTGGTGCCGGTGGCCGGCCCGGTGCCGCCGCCGATCATGGTGGTGACGCCGCTGGTCAGTGCTTCTTCGATTTGCTGCGGGCAAATGAAGTGGATGTGGGTATCGATGCCGCCGGCGGTGAGGATCATGCCCTCACCGGCAATCACTTCGGTGCTGGCGCCGACACAGATGGTCACGCCGGGCTGGATGTCCGGGTTGCCGGCCTTGCCGATGGCGGCGATGCGGCCGTTTTTCAGGCCGACGTCAGCCTTGACGATGCCCCAGTGGTCGATGATCAGCGCGTTGGTGATCAGGGTGTCGACCACCTCATGGGCGAGCAATTGGCTCTGGCCCTGGCCATCACGGATCACCTTGCCGCCGCCGAATTTCACTTCTTCGCCGTAGACGGTGAAGTCCTGTTCGACTTCGACGAACAGCTCGGTGTCGGCCAGGCGGACCTTGTCACCAACGGTGGGGCCGTACATGTCGGCGTAGGCTTGTCTGGAAATCTTCATGTGTTTAGTTCCTGATCGTTCCCACGCTCTGCGTGGGAATGTCGCCCTGGACGCTCTGCGTCCGCTCTTGAAGGTCGTGACGCGGAGCGTCACAGGATGCATGCCCACGCAGAGCGTGGGAACGATCATTAATCCAGGTCGCCCATGATGCGCCCGGCAAACCCGAACACCCGGCGCTTGCCACTCAGCTCAACCAGTTCCACTTCACGACTCTGCCCTGGCTCAAAGCGCACGGCGGTGCCGGCCGGGATGTTCAGGCGCATGCCACGGCTGGCGGCACGGTCGAACGTCAGTGCGTCGTTGGTCTCGAAAAAGTGATAGTGGGAACCAACCTGGATCGGCCGGTCGCCGCTGTTGGCTACGCTCAGGGTGGCGGTGCGCCGGCCCACGTTGAGTTCGATGTCGCCAGGCTGGATCTGAAATTCGCCAGGAATCATGCAGGTTGCCCCAGGGTCTTGAAGTAGATGGCGGTCGGGGTGTAGCGCCCGTCCGGGCTTTGGCAGTAGTCGGGCAATTCACCGATCTTGGTATAACGCAGCGACTGGTAGAAGGCTTCGGCGCCGGAGCCGGCTTCGGTGTCCAGGTACAGCAGCCCGCGTTTGTACTGGCGGGCGCTCAGTTCCAGGGCGCTCATCAGTTGCTGGCCAAGGCCACGGCGCCGGGCCTCGCTGTGCACCAGCAGCTTCTGCACTTCGGCGCGGTTCAGGCCGTTGGCTTTCATGCATAGCGCCAATTGCACGCTGGCGATGACGTGTTCATCACGCACCACCACCCACAGCAGCAGGCTGCCATCGGTGAGGCTGGCCTGCACGCCGTTGAGATAAGCGCTGGCCTGGGCCTCATCGAAGTCGGCCATGAAACCCACCGATGCGCCGTGCTTCACGGCGTCCAGCAACAGCTCAATCAAACCCGGGCGGTAATGGGCAAAACTTTCGGCATTGACTCGACGCAGTTGGGCGTTCATCGGTGTCACTCCTTGGGCGGCACAGCGCCTGGGTTGAGCGTCAGTTGCATGAAGGTCAGGTCCAGCCAGCGTCCGAACTTGGTGCCGACCTGGGGCATCTGCCCGGTGGTGATGAAACCCAGGCGCTCATGCAGGCGGATCGAGGCCTGGTTGCCGCTTTCGATGGCGGCGACCATCACGTGTTTGTCGCAGGTTTTCGCCCGCTCGATCAGCACCTGCATCAACTGTGGGCCGAGGCCTTTGCCGCGCTGGTCGTTGCGCACGTACACCGAGTGTTCGACGGTGTGGCGAAAGCCTTCGAAGGGCCGCCAGTCACCGAACGAGGCATAGCCGATGACCTGCTCGTCTTCGACGGCCACCAGGACCGGATAAAACTGCGACTGACGAGCGCTGAACCAGGCCTGGCGGTTGCCCAGGTCTACCGGTTGTTCGTTCCAGATCGCCGTGGTGTTGAGCACCGCGTCGTTGTAGATATCGCGAATCCCTGGCAAATCGGCGTGCACCGCATCACGAATCAAAAAGGACATGGTCGGGCCTCAGGCGATGGGTTGGTGGACGGTGACCAGCTTGGTGCCGTCGGGGAAGGTGGCTTCCACCTGGATGTCCGGGATCATTTCCGGGATGCCTTCCATCACCTGTTCGCGGGTGAGCAGGGTGGTGCCGAAGTGCATCAGCTCGGCCACGGTGCGGCCATCGCGGGCGCCTTCCATCAACGCGGCGGAGATGTAGGCGATGGTTTCCGGGTAGTTGAGCTTCACACCGCGCGCCAACCGTCGCTCGGCTACCAGGCCGGCGGTGAAGATCAGCAGTTTGTCTTTTTCCCGTGGGGTCAGGTCCATCGTTCAAGGTCCACTATGAAATACATTCGTAAAAACACCGGAGATCCAATGTGGGAGCGGGCTTGCTCGCGAATGCGGTGTGTCAGTGAATGCATCTTTGCCTGACCCACTGCATTCGCGAGCAAGCCCGCTCCCACATTTTTAATCTTCATGTGCTCCAGATTCTCGGTGATACAGCCTCGCGGCCCAGCACGGCCGGGCGCAGCAGGCGCCACAGTGCGATCAGCCAGGCTCGCGCCAGCAGCGCTTCACTGGCCAGGCAGCGGGCCACCAGCAGGCCGGGCAATTGGGTCAGGTCGCCGCGTACCGGGTGGGGCAGGGAGCGACATTGCTCGAGCAGTTCAGGGTCGATTTCGCCGGTCACCAGCAAGGTCGCAAACACCGGTTGCCCGTCCAGCCCCATGGGTGAGTCGAGCAAACCGTCGGCGCCCACAATGCGCTGGCGCTCATGCCAAATCAACTGGCCGTCGCGGCGGATATCCAGGTGCGACTGGAAGTGCCCGAGGTCGAAACGCTCGCCGCTGGCGGGGCGCCCGAGGGCGACCACGTCCCAGTAAAACAGCCGGGCATCGCCTTGCAGGTCGATGCGGGTGGTGAGTTCGGCCTGGGCGGCGCTGAACACGATGGTCTCCTGCGGCAGCCATTCCAGCGTCGCGCCCGCCTCAACCGTCAGCTCCAGTTTCTGATACGCCGGCCCGCCGGCGCGGTACCACTTGGCCGCGCCGGGGCTGGTCAGTTGCGCCCACGCACCTTCGGCGACATGGGCGCTGATATCGAGACGATCACCGCCGGCAATCCCGCCCGGCGGGTGCACGATGATGTGCTGGCACACCTCGGGGCCTTCGGCGTACAGATGCTTTTGCACCCGCAGTGGGCCGAGGTGGCGGCGCATCACTGGGCGCGTGGTGTCGCCGAAACGCGCGTAGCCGAGTTCCAGCTCGGCGTGCCAGCTTGGGGTGAACAGCGCGGTGGGGGCAGGTAGGGTCATGGTCAGTGCTTATCGTTAGGACGCTACAGATTAGATCGTAACGAGCCCGCGCACACCCTCGCTTTCCATATTTTCTCCACGCCCCTGCTGGACGATTTCGCCCCGGGACATCACCAGGTACTGGTCGGCCAGTTCCGCGGCAAAATCATAGAACTGCTCCACCAGCAGAATCGCCATGTCGCCGCGTGCCGCGAGCTTCTTGATCACCGCGCCGATCTCCTTGATCACCGACGGCTGGATGCCTTCGGTGGGTTCATCGAGGATCAGCAGGCGCGGGCGGCTGGCCAGGGCCCGGCCGATAGCCAGCTGCTGTTGCTGGCCGCCGGACAAGTCACCACCCCGGCGTTGCTTCATTTGCAGCAGCACCGGGAACAGCTCGTAGATGAAGGCGGGCACTTCCTTGGCTTCGGAGCCGGGGAAGCGTGACAGGCCCATCAGCAGGTTTTCTTCCACTGTCAGGCGGCCAAAAATCTCCCGGCCCTGGGGCACGTAAGCGATACCGGCGTGCACCCGCTGGTGCGGCTTGAAGCCGGTAATGGCGCGGCCTTCCCAGTTCACCGCACCTTCCTTGGCCGGCAGCAAACCCATCAGGCACTTGAGCAGAGTGGTCTTGCCCACGCCGTTGCGGCCCAGCAGGCAGGTGACTTCGCCGACTTTTACCTCAAAGGAAAGCCCGCGCAGGATGTGGCTACCGCCGTAGTACTGGTGCAGCTTGTAGACTTGCAGCATGTTCAGTTCCCCTTAATGATCGTTCCCACGCTCTGCGTGGGAATGCCGCAATGGACGCTCCGCGTCCGCCGTGTGACGCAGAGCGTCACCGGATGCGTTCCCACGCGGAGCGTGGGAACGATCAGGTTCAGCGGCCGAGGTAAACCTCGATCACCCGCTCATTTTCCTGCACCTGTTCCAGCGACCCTTCGGCCAGCACGCTGCCCTGGTGCAACACCGTCACGTGGTCGGCAATCGAGCCGACAAAGCCCATGTCGTGTTCCACCACCATCAGCGAATGCTTGCCCGCCAGGCGCTTGAACAGCTCGGCGGTGAACTCGGTTTCGGCATCGGTCATGCCCGCCACCGGTTCATCCAGCAGCAACAGTTGCGGGTCCTGCATCAGCAACATGCCGATTTCCAGGAACTGTTTCTGGCCGTGGGACAGCAAGCCGGCCGGGCGATTGACTGAAGCGGTGAGGCGGATGGTGTCGAGCACTTCGCTGATGCGGTCTTTCTGCTCACCACTCAAGCGCGCCCGCAGGCTGGCCCACACCGTTTTGTCGGTCTTCTGCGCCAGCTCCAGGTTTTCAAACACGCTGAGGGCTTCGAATACCGTGGGCTTCTGGAACTTGCGACCGATGCCGGCCTGGGCGATCTGCACTTCGCTCATGCTCGTCAGGTCGAGGGTTTCGCCGAACCAGGCCTTGCCGTGGCTGGGCCGGGTCTTGCCGGTGATCACGTCCATCAGCGTGGTCTTGCCCGCGCCGTTGGGGCCGATGATGCAGCGCAATTCGCCGACGCCGATGTACAGGTTCAAGTCGTTCAACGCCTTGAAGCCGTCGAAGCTGACGCTGATGTCTTCCAGGGTCAGGATCGTGCCGTGGCGGGTGTTCAGGCCTTTGCCGGCGGCCTGACCGAGGCCGATGGCATCGCGGGCGCTGCCCTGGTCTTTATTGGGTTCAAGGATAGGTTCGAGCATAAATTCGGCCGTCGCTGTGATCCTCATTGGTCGCCCCTCTTCTTCAGCAGGCCAATCACACCCTTGGGCAAATACAGGGTGACGATGATGAACAGCGCACCGAGGAAGAACAGCCAATACTCAGGAAACGCCACGGTGAACCAGCTCTTCATGCCGTTAACCACACCGGCGCCCAGCAGCGGGCCGATCAAGGTTCCACGCCCGCCGAGGGCCACCCACACAGCGGCCTCGATGGAGTTGGTCGGCGACATTTCGCTGGGGTTGATGATGCCCACTTGCGGCACATACAACGCGCCCGCCAAACCACACAGCACCGCGCTCAACACCCACACGAACAGCTTGAAGCCACGCGGGTCGTAGCCGCAGAACATCAGGCGATTTTCCGCATCCCGCAGCGCTGTCAGTACCCGGCCGAACTTGCTCTGGGCCAGGCGCCAGCCGATGAACAGGCTCGCCACCAACAACACCACGGTGGCCACAAACAGCGCCGCTCGCGTGCCCGGCTCGGTGATGCCAAACCCGAGGATGCTGCGGAAATTGGTAAAGCCGTTATTGCCGCCGAACCCGGTCTCGTTGCGGAAGAACAACAGCATCCCGGCGAACGTCAGGGCCTGGGTCATGATCGAGAAGTACACGCCCTTGATCCGCGAGCGGAAGGCGAAGAACCCGAACACCAACGCGAGCAAGCCCGGTGCCAACACCACCAGGCACATCGCCCAGAGGAAGTGGCTGGTGCCGGTCCAGTACCACGGCAACTCGGTCCACGACAAAAAGGTCATGAACGCCGGCAGCTCATCGCCGGACGCCTGGCGCATCAGGTACATGCCCATGGCATAACCGCCCAGCGCAAAGAACAGGCCGTGGCCGAGGGACAACATCCCGGCATAACCCCACACCAGGTCCAGCGCCAGGGCGACGATGGCGTAGCACAGAATCTTGCCCACCAACGTCAGGGTATAGGCGGAAACGTGCAGCGGATTTTCCGGTGACAACAGCGAGAACAACGGCAGCGCCAGCAGCAGGATCAGCACCACTGCACCGACCGCGACGGTCACCTTGGGGCCGGCCTTTTGCGCGGCCGTAAGCATCAATGGCTGGTTCATCAGTCGATCACCCGTCCTTTCAGTGCGAAGAGTCCTTGCGGGCGTTTCTGGATGAACAGAATGATCAGCGCGAGGATCAGGATCTTGCCGAGCACGGCACCGATCTGCGGTTCAAGAATCTTGTTGGCTATCCCCAGGCCGAAGGCGGCCATGACGCTACCGGCCAACTGGCCGACACCGCCGAGTACCACCACCAGGAACGAGTCGATGATGTAGCTCTGGCCGAGGTCCGGGCCGACGTTGCCGATCTGGCTCAGGGCCACGCCACCGAGGCCCGCTATGCCGGAGCCGAGGCCAAAGGCGAGCATGTCCACGCGTCCGGTGGGCACGCCGCAGCAGGCGGCCATGTTGCGGTTCTGGGTGACGGCCCGCACGTTGAGGCCCAGGCGCGTCTTGTTCAGCAGCAGCCAAGTCAGCACCACCACGAACAGCGCGAAGGCGATGATCACGATGCGGTTGTACGGCAGCACCAGGTTGGGCAGCACCTGGATTCCCCCGGACAGCCACTCGGGGTTGGCCACTTCAACGTTCTGCGCACCGAACACCAGGCGCACCAGTTGGATCAGCATCAGGCTGATGCCCCAGGTGGCGAGCAGGGTTTCCAGCGGGCGGCCGTAGAGGTGACGAATCACCGTGCGCTCCAGGGCCATGCCGATGGCGGCGGTGACAAAAAACGCCACCGGCAGCGCGATCAGCGGGTAGAACTCGATGGCCTGGGGCACGTAGCGCTGCATCAGCAACTGCACCACATAGGTCGAGTAGGCGCCGAGCATCAGCATCTCGCCGTGGGCCATGTTGATCACCCCGAGCAGGCCGAAGGTGATCGCCAGGCCGAGCGCCGCCAGCAGCAGGATCGAGCCCAGGGACATGCCGCTGAAGGCCTGGCCGAGAATCTCGCCCACCATCAGTTTGCGTTTGACCTGGGCCAGGCTGGTCTCGGCGGCGGTGTGCACCGTGGCGTCGGCTTCGACGCCGGGAGCGAGCAAGGCTTCCAGGCGAGTGCGGGCCAGCGGGTCGCCGGTGCCGCCGAGCAAGCGCACGGCGGCCAGGCGCACGGCCGGGTCGGGGTCTACCAGTTGCAGGTTGGCCAGGGCGAGACTGAGGGCTGTGTGTACGTCATCATTGGTTTCGCCGGCGAGTTGCTGGTCGAGGAATTTCAGCTGCGCAGGTTGTGCACTTTTTTGCAGAGTCTGGGCGGCGGCAAGGCGCACCTTGGGGTCGGCAGCGAGCAATTCCTGGCTGGCTTGCACGTTGTCGATCAGGCCGCGCAGGCGGTTGTTCAGGCGTACGGTCTTGGTTTCGCCGTTGACGCTGATCTGGCCTTGTTGCAGGGCGTCCACCAGCTCGATGCGCGCCGGGTCGGGCTGGGCGGCCCAGTCCTGGAGCAGCTTGGCTTGTTGCATCGGGTTGGCGTTGATGAAGTCTTCGGCGTCGCTGGCGTGTGCGGCGAGGGGCAGCAACAGCAGGGCGGCGAGGATGAAGCGGTATAGGGCAGTGGGCATACAAAATGTCCTGATCATGCACGGACAATGTGGGAGCGGGCTTGCTCGCGAAAGCGCTGGCTCAGTTTCGGATGCGTCGACTGACACACCGCTTTCGCGAGCAAGCCCGCTCCCACATTTAGACCGAGTCGGTCTTAGTTGCTCTTGACGGCGTAATCCGGCTTCTTGTCGTTGCCAGGGATATACGGGCTCCACGGCTGGGCACGAATCGGCTCCTGGGTCTGCCACACCACCGAGAACTGCCCGTCAGACTGGATCTCGCCGATCATCACCGGCTTGTGCAGGTGGTGGTTGGTCTTGTCCATGGTCAGGGTGAAGCCGGACGGCGCGGCAAAGGTCTGCCCGGCCATGGCTTCACGCACTTTGTCGACGTCGGTGGACTTGGCTTTCTCCACCGCCTGCGCCCACATGTGGATGCCCACGTAGGTGGCTTCCATCGGGTCGTTGGTCACGGCTTTGTCCGCGCCCGGCAGGTTGTGGGCCTTGGCGTAGGCTTTCCAGTCGGCGACGAATTTCTTGTTCACCGGGTTCTCCACCGACTGGAAGTAGTTCCAGGCGGCGAGGTTGCCCACCAGCGGCTTGGTGTCGATGCCGCGCAGTTCTTCTTCACCCACGGAGAAGGCGACGACCGGTACGTCGGTAGCCTTCAGGCCCTGGTTGGCCAGCTCTTTGTAGAACGGCACGTTGGAGTCGCCGTTCACGGTGGAGATCACTGCGGTCTTGCCACCGGCCGAGAATTTTTTGATGTTGGCCACGATGGTCTGGTAATCGCTGTGGCCGAACGGGGTGTAGACCTCTTCGATGTCTTTATCCGCTACGCCTTTGGAGTGCAGGAAAGAACGCAGAATCTTGTTGGTGGTGCGCGGGTACACGTAGTCGGTGCCCAGCAGGAAGAAGCGCTTGGCGCCGCCGCCTTCTTCGCTCATCAGGTATTCCACCGCCGGGATCGCCTGCTGGTTCGGCGCCGCACCGGTATAGAACACGTTCGGCGACATCTCTTCGCCTTCGTATTGCACCGGGTAGAACAGCAGGCCGTTGAGTTCTTCGAACACCGGCAATACCGATTTACGCGACACCGAGGTCCAGCAACCGAACACCACGGCGACCTTGTCCTGGGTCAGCAACTGGCGGCCCTTCTCAGCGAACAGCGGCCAGTTGGAAGCCGGGTCCACCACTACCGGTTCGAGCATCTTGCCGTTCACGCCGCCCTTGGCGTTGATCTCGTCGATGGTCATCAGCGCCATGTCTTTGAGCGAGGTCTCGGAGATCGCCATGGTCCCGGACAGCGAGTGCAGGATGCCGACCTTGATGGTCTCGGCGGCCTGTACCGTCCAGGTCATGCCCATCGCGGCGATGGATGCCGACAGTGTGAAAGCCTTGATCAAGCTGCGACGCTTCATTGTGCAATCTCCATGACTCAATGATGTGATGAGGGAGTGATTGCAAAGGCTGTGCCGGGGCGCGCAATCGTGGTGCGCGCGAGCCGTGACCGGGCTGTGGGGGTGGGCGATGCACCAATGCGGCGCCAATCAACGCAGGCTGTGCGTGCAGGCGCACCCGGATGGTGCCTGGCGCCCCGAGCCTTAACTATCTAATGCCTGCGTCCGGCCAAACCCTTGAAAGTGAAGCCTGCCTGGTGCCCCCGGCAACCCAGGGGCAGCGCCAGTTTTCTTAACTTCACTCAAGTGACGATGAACATGGACAGTACTCACATTCAAGACGATCAAGCGGCGAGCACGCGCAGGCCGGTTCCCCATCTGGGGCCGGCATTCGTCACCGACCATGATGCCGCCCATTGGGCGCATCAACAGATCGGCAACCGGCGCGAGACGGTATTTGGCGGGCTGGTTTTCAAGCGTGATGACGGGATGTACCTGCCAAGCGTGCCGGTGGCCGGCACCGCCACTGCATTCGACTTCCAGAGCGACCTGCTCAAGGTCGATGCCAACAGGAATTTCCTGGCGTACGAGGGCCACAACGTTCACGCCCTGTACAGTTCGCGCGGCGAGGATGGCACCCGACGCTCCGCGCAGATACAGCACTGGACAGGCGCGCAGCGCCGCCTGGATCGCAGCTTTTTCCCCATCAATATCCTGCGCATCATCATCCAGGTGCGCATGCTGTGCACCCGTTACTACCTGTCCGGGTTCTATGGCTCGCTCATCCAGTATGAAAGCAGCGGCTCTGCGACTGAGGCCAGCTTCTTGAACCAGTTGATGGCGGCCAAGCCTGCGGCCGATTTCGACGACTACATCGCCTTTATCAATGAGACGGCCAGGGCCGGCTACCTGCGGGTCATCGTTGCCAACGCCGAGCTGGGTGGAAAGCCTGGCCAACTGCTGGCGCCGTGGACCCTCAATCAAACCCTGTCGCAAATCGGGCAGGACGCACTGGCGCCTCTCGCCAGCCAAGTCAGCCGCCGGTGGCAGGACGCGGTGCGATCAGTCTTGCCGCCGCTGGGGTTTGCACGGCAGGAGAGTCTCTTTGGCTACCTGTACAAAAGCGCGTCGAACCAGTACGTGGCCGAATTTCCGTCGGATGAACTCAAGGCGGCGTTTGCGCTGACCAGTGGCAAGTTGTCACTGCCAAAAGTGCACAAGGCGGACAGTGAGTTTTTGACCTTCGGTATTTACTGCTCCCTATCACCGCAAGCGAAACCGACCGTGGCGAAAGAGTCGTGGCTGGCGGAAAACTTCTTCACGGCTTCCGCGTTGGCTGCCGTGGTGATGATGGCGGGGACCGACGACCTGGGCTTGCACTTTTACTTGCGCGCCAACGACGGCGCGCTGCTGATGTACCACTGCACCGGCTCGCAGGCGCAGTCCCAGCTGTTCGCCAATCGCGGCGCGGATCTCGACGGACGCTTGAAGGACGCTACCTTGAGCCCTTCCGAGTTTGTCCGGCAAGTGGCTGCCGTCGGCACGCTGACGGTGGTTGAGCCCGGACGGGTATGGGACAAGGCCGGAGTGGTAGGACCGCAATGGAGGGCCTTCGCGAAAGTCCATGCGTCGCTGAGCCCTGCCTTCGTCACTGCCGATGATGTCGCACGCTACCTGCATTACAAGGTGGGTTCACCCCACGGCTCTTTTCTCCAGGCTTACATTTTCAAGCGCAGCGATGGACTGTTTGTGGCCTCCAGGCTGTCAAACCCTGAAAAGTGGCTGTCGTTGTGGGGCGGGGCATTGCCCACCGACAACGCTCTGACGCGGGTCGAGCTTGAAGGGCACCAAATGGTTGGCGAGTTCAATCGACCTGTCTACGACCTGGCCGAGGTGCGTGCCAACTATCCTCAAAAAACCTCGCGACAGCTGGCGTTCCTGATCAGTACACCGTCGACTCAAGCAATCGACATGACGCTGGTTTTTTCCGATCAGATCAAGGTGCTTTACACCAGCGGAACGAACGGTACGTTGATCAAATACGCTGTCAGCGGCTCTCGGGCCGAGCGTGAATTCGGCGAGTACCTGGCACAAGTTGAACGCGATGGCCAGGGTGTGGCCCGCGCACAAGGTTTTGACGGCACGCGTGAAGGGCTGATCAAAGAGCTGGTAAAACTCGGTGAGTTGACGGTGCTGCTGGCGGATGAGACCTGGTACAACGTCCAGGGCCGGGTCCCGGCCACCTGGGAGCCCGAAACGCCTTTCGCCGCCGCAGCCCCCATTGATACGCCCCTGAGCTGGGTTTTCACTGACCTGGCAACCGCCGCCCGTTATGCCCATGACCGTATGCAGGCAACGGCGGATGGCCGGCGAGTCGGTTGCATCCTCAAGCACTCGAGTGCAGAGCAGTATGTGGTCAGCGAGCCTTGCGCACCGATACCCGCCGGCAAAACCCTTTTCGTGTTGGCGAATGTTTTTGGCAATGCCAGCCTGCCGCCAGGCTTCGCCCTGCGTGGCTGGTACTGCCGCAGCGCACCGGACGCCTCCGGCATCGGCGCCGAACCCTGGTTGTACGAGGGCTTTATCGACACCACGGATTTTGCCCAGGGGATTGCCGCGCTGCGCATCCACCCCGAGAGCAATCTGGCCTTCTACCTCAGCACGGCGGACGGCGCTCAACTGGCCTATGACGCTTCCGGCTCGGCCGAGGAAAGCCAGCTCTACCAGGTGCTGCCCGATGGCCGGGTGACGGACAACGGGCTGGGGGATGAACTGCGGGCCGCCACCGTGACGCCCCACGAGATGATCCAAAAGGTCGCCGCCGCCGGGGCGCTGTCGGTGTTGCAACCGGGCACGTTGTGGGATGTGGCGGGGCTGGTCGCCGACACCTGGCGACCTTACGCACTGGCACCCCGCCCGCAACTGAGCCGCGGGTTTCTCCAGGTAGAAGACGCGGCACGCTATGCCCACGGGCAAATCGGCAGCTGGCGTGAGGGCGAATACTGCGGCTATATCCTGCAGCGCCCGGACGGTCTCTACGTGGCCACTGAGCCATTGCCGGCCAGCGACGCCGGGCGCTTTGCCCTGGGCGTTGTCTACCCCCAGGACGTCAAGGGCCGCTCACTGCTCCCGCCCGGTCACATGCTCAAGGCCGTGTACGGTTCCAACCGCGGGGTTTCGTTGCTGGAACCCGAGCGCCTGCAGCGCCCGGGCTGGTCGCGGGACGATGCCTGCCTGGAGGCGCAGATGTTCAGCGCCCTGGACGTGCACACGCTGATCCGCAATCGCCAACAGGTGTCCGTGGCCTACCTGTCGGGCGCCGAAGATTGTTTGCTGGCGTATGACCTGATCGACTCTGCCGCCCAGGCGAACCTGTTCAAGGCGCTCGACCCCTTGCCCCATCGCAGCCCAACGGCCCTCAACCTGGCCAGCGGCACGCTGACGGCGCGGGAGTGGATCAGCCAGGTGGCGGCGGCCGGCAGCGTGCGGGTGGTGCAGGCCAACCCGTTGTGGGGCGCGCCGGGGCTGATCGCCGAACACTGGCGGCCACGCCTTCCGATACCCCGGCGCGAACGTCCGGAGCAGATTGCCTATGGCCCGGTCTGCGCCAGTGCCGCTGACGCGGCTCGGGCACTGCACACGCGCCTGGACCATGAAGCACCGACGCAAACCGGTTTCGGTTTCATGCTCAAGCATCGCGATCAGGACGCCTTTGTCTGCTCCGAGCTTGTACCCGCCTGGGATAGGGCCGGGCTGTTCGCCTTGAGCGCCGTGTTTGCCGTGGATGACGAAGGCGAGTTCATTTACCCCGCGGGTTATCAACTGCACGCCTTGGTTTACCGGCGCAACTGGATGCCACAGGGGCTGACCACCGCCGAACACTGGCTGGCGCAGCATTTTATTTCGGCCGGGGATCTGGCCAGTGCCACCGTCGAGGCCAAGCGCCAACGGGAGACAGGCGCACTGACGGGCTTGCCGGTGTTTATCTCGACACTGGACCAGGCGCTGCTGCAGGTACAAACGCCGGTGGCATCGACGCTGTTCAACCCGGTCCGCCAGCCGTCGGGGGTCTATGAAGACGTGCAGACCTTGATGGCCAGCGGGCAGCTCTCGGCGGTCGGGTTTGTCAACGAAGTGGCGAAGTTGAGCTGGTTGAGCGTTTTGGTGCCGAGCGAATGCTGGGCGTTGGCGGGTAAGCTGGATGTCAGCCAGGCCCCATGGACCGCCTTCGCCAACTTTATGCGTCGCCCATTGAGCCCGCTGTTCAGCAACCAGGCCGATGCGGTGCGTTACGTCCAGCAACAGTTGGGCACACAGCGCGACACGCTGCAAGGCGGGCTGGTGTTGCAGCGCAACGGCAAGTTTGTCGCGACCCTGGCGGTGCCGGTGTTGAGTGAAGACTTCGACCCGAACGTCATCCTGCCGGGCCTGGACGTCAGCCAGGCGCTGCTGGCCCCTGGTTGGAAAATGGTCGCGCGCTACCGGTCACGTGTCGCCCGGGTGCTGGAGTTCTGGTTACCCTCTGAAGAAAACGCGGTGTATCAAAACCTGTTCTCGACCAAAGTACTGGAGACCGCCCTGAAGTCGGGTCACCTGTGGACCCACGAATACCTGCTGACGCCCGACGGCTCACTCATCGGTTTCAGTACCCAGGACGCCGAGCGCAGCTTGCTGGATTCGGCCCGGCGCAACGAAGCGACGCAGTTGCTCAGCCACCTGGAAACCTCCCTGGCCCCCAACAGCCTGGCGCTGCACGACCCTTACAGCAATGCCGTCGAGCAGCAGATGCGCAGCGGCCGCAAGACCCCCACCGAGCTGGTCAATCAGCTGGCGCGGGTGGGGACTTTGCAAGTACTGGAGGGCGGCCCGTTGTGGGGCACTGCCCAGCGTGTGCTGCCGGGCTGGATGCCCGGCCTGGCCTACGTTGCACCGCAGGCGGCGGTCCATGCCGTGGCGGATCGGCAGCTGGGCCCGGTGTTCAAGCATGCTGACGACGCGGCACGCCATGGTCATCAATACGCCCAGGGGCGCGCCGATTTGAGCTTTGGCGTGATTCTCAAGTCCTCCGACAATGGGCATTTTGTCGCCTGTGCGCCGGTCAAGGGCGACGACCTGGGCTTTGCCCTCGACCGGGCGTTCCTGCGCGGGCAGTTGCCGAGCGGGTACAGCCTGCAAGGCCTGTATCTGAGGCTGCCGCAGCGCGCTGCGCCCGAGTTGCCTCAGGCCGAAGGCTACGCGCAACTGATGGCTCCGGCCGTGGTGCTGGCGGCGCTGAGCTTTTTGCGGGTGGCACAGAGTGAGCGGTTCCTGGCGTTGTATGTGTCGTGTCGCGACGGCTCACTGTTTCGGTATCAGGCGGTGAGGATCGACCCGGACTGGGATTCCAGCCGCCGGCAGGCGGCGTATCTGAAACACCTCAACAGTCGTGGCAGCATCGACAGCCATGTGTTGAAACTGGTGGAGTCCGGCGAGCTGCGGGTACTCGACAGCAGCCCGTTCTGGGATGCCTTGTTGCCCCGGATAACGCGCCTGGCCACGACACTGGCAGTGCGCGATACCCGCATGGCCCTGGGCCCGTTGTGCGCCCACCCGGACGATGCCGCGCGCCAGGTATGGCAACAGGTTGTGCCGCTGGAGCATCAGGCGCGGCTGGGAGCGGTGCTGGGCAACGGCGACAGCGACACCTTCATCGCCGTGCAACCGGTGGCAGACCCGGGCCCCTCGGTGGCCGTGGGACTGCGGCCGGACACACCGGCCTACAAGGCTTTGTTCGAAGGCATCATGAACCTCGGCTACCCCGGCACATCGACCCGCTACCCGGCGGGCTACAAGGTGATGGGCGTCCAGCAGTTGTTCAAGCTCGACACCGAGCGCCAGCATCTGGCGGATCGCTACGAAGAAGGCCTGGCCCACAACTTCATTGCCCAGAAGGAAATCCGCGGGTTCATCGAGATGCTGCGCCAGGACAAGATCGCGGGGGCGCGTTACTACTTCACCCCGGTGCACGGCGCGTTGATTGTGTATGAGCCCAGCTATCACGCGGACGAAAGCCAGTTGCTGCGCGATGACTGGATCGACGAAGACACGGGTGTGGTGAAGGTCAAGCCCAGCGAGGTGATCCGCCGGTTGGCGACCTCGGGCAAGCTGACCATCCTGGAAACCGATCGCTTCTGGCAACCCCGCAGCCAGGTGGCGCGGCGCTTGTTGCATGCATTCAAGCAGGCCGACCAGGGGGGTTAACGCCGCCGCATCAGCCCGATAAAAAACAACCCGCCAATGGCCGCCGTGGCCACGCCGATGGGCAGGTCTTCGGGGGCAATCATTGTGCGGGCCGCCACATCCACCCACACCAGGAACACACTGCCCAACAGCACGCACACCGGCAGCAAACGCCGGTGTTCGGCACCTACAAGGCGCCGGGCAATGTGCGGCACCATCAGCCCGACAAAGCCGATGGAGCCGCTGATGGACACCAGCACGCCGGTCATCAGCGAGGCGATCAGGAACACCTTGAGCCGCACATTGCGCGCGTTCAGGCCCAGGGTCACGGCGGTCTGTTCGCCGGCCATCAGCGCGTTCAACGGGCGAGCCATCCCCAGCAGCAACACCAGCCCCAGCAACACCGTGGCGAAGGGAATGGCCAGCAGTTCCCAGCGCGCCAACCCGAGGCCGCCGAGCATCCAGAACATCACCGCCGAGGCCGCGCGATGGTCGCCCATGAACAGCAGCAAATTGGCCACCGCCATCATCACGAACGACACCGCCACCCCGCACAGCAGCAGGCGGTCACTCTCCAGCCGACCGTTGCGACTGGCCACCGCCAGCACCACGATCATGCTCAGCAACGCACCGATGAACGCGGCGATGGGCAGGGTCAGCAAGCCGATCACTTCACCCACATGCAGCACCACGATCACCGCGCCGAGGGTGGCACCGGAAGTCACGCCCAGCAGGTGCGGATCCGCCAGCGGGTTGCGCGTTACCGCCTGCAACACCGCACCGATCAACGCCAGCCCTGCGCCCACCAGGGCACCGAGCAGCATGCGCGGCACGCGGATCAGCCACACGATATGTTCCTGCCCCGCGCTCCAGTCCACCTCGCCAACGCCGAAGGCTTTATGCAGCAGGATCCGCCACACCACGTCCACCGGTACCCGCGCCGAGCCGAACCCCAGCGAGACCACGCACGAGATCAGCAACAACGCGCCGAGGGCACTCAGCAGCAGGGCATAGCGACGGGTGATCATTCGCCGTGAAACCCCTTGGCCAGGGTTTCAACCGCCAGCACGTTGTCGATGCCCGGCGTGGCTTGCACGTAGGGGATCACGATAAAGCGCTGGTTCTTGATCGCGTCCACCGATTGCAGCGCCGGGTTGTTCAGCAGGAACTGCTCTTTTTGCTCGGCGGTGATTTCGCTGTAGTCGACGATCACGATGACCTGCGGGTTGCGCTCCACCACGGTTTCCCAGTTGACCCGGGTCCAGCTGGCGTCCACGTCATCGAGAATGTTGCGCCCGCCGGCGGCGTCGATCAGCGCCTGGGGCATGCCCAGGCGGCCGGAGGTCATGGCGCGGTCTTCGCCGCTGTCGTAGAGGAACACGCGGGGCTTGTCGGCCGGCAGGTTTTCCTGCACTTGGGCGACCTGTGCCTGCATCTGTGCGATCAAGGCATTCGCGCGGTCCTGCACGTCGAAGATTTTGCCCAGGTTGCGCAGGTCGTTATAGGTGTCTTCCAGGGTGGCCGCCGGGCGCTTCATCACGAAGGCGCAGGACTCGGTCAGCTCGTAGACGTTGATGCCCAACGGTTGCAGGGTTTGCGGGGTGAGGTCGCCACCGACGCGCATGCCGTAGTCCCAGCCGGCGAAGAAGAAGTCGACGTTGGCGTTGAGCAGGGTTTCCACCGACGGGTATTTGCTCGCCAGTTCTGGCAGGCCGTCGAGAATCTGTGCCATTTCCGGGGTGACCGACTTCCAGCCGGTCACGCCGCTGTAGCCGGCCATGTGCGACTTGAGGCCCAGGGCGAGCATCATCTGGGTCATGTTGATGTCGTGGCTGACCGCGTGTTTTGGTGCCTCGGCGAAGGTCACTTCGCGGTTGCAGCTCTGGATTTTCAGCGGGTAATGGGTCGCTTCGGCGAACGCCTGGGAAGTGCCGAGCAGCAACGCGAGAGACAGCAGGGAGCGCAGGATCATGGTTGGGTTATCCAGGTGATTCGGGGGTAGCCGGACAAGGGGTGAGTGTCGATCAATGCTTCAACGCCGAACACTTCGCGCAGCAATTCGGCGGTCAGCACTTCGTGAGGTGTGCCGCTGGCGACGATGCGCCCGTGGTTGATCACGTACAGCCGATCGCAGAACGCGGCGGCCAGGTTCAGGTCGTGAATGCTGGCCAGGGTGCCGATGTTCAGGCGCTTGACCAGTTGCAGCAATTGCAGTTGGTAGCGCGGGTCGAGGTGGTTGGTCGGTTCGTCGAGGATCAGCAGTTGCGGTTGCTGGGCCAGGGCGCGGGCGAGGATCACCCGCTGTTTTTCTCCGCCCGAGAGGGTGGCGAAGGCGTGGTCTTCAAAGCCCAGCAGGCCGACGTTATCGAGGGCCTGGCGGATCAGGTTCTGGTCTTCAAGCGTATCGCTGTCGAACAGGCCCTTGTGCGGTGTGCGGCCCATGGCGACCACTTCATCCACCCGCAGGCCGAAGGCGTCGGGAAACTCCTGGAGCACCACGGCAATGCGTTGCGCGCACCACTTCGAGGATTGCTTCCAGACGTTCTGGTGTTCCAGCAGCACCTCACCGTCAGCCGGTTTGCTGAACCGATAGGCGCAGCGCAGCAGGCTGGTCTTGCCGCTGCCGTTGGGGCCGATCAGCCCGACGAACTCACCGGCGTTCACGTGCAGGCTGGCGTCACGCAGTTGGAACTGGTGATGACAGTGCTCGTGGCCTGGTGGGGTCCAGGCGAGGGCGGTGAGGTTGAGTGAGGTCATCTTTACTCTCAGGTCCAACACAGGACAAATGTGGGAGCGGGCTTGCTCGCGAAAGCGGTGGATCAGTAACAGATACAGTGCCTGACACACCGCATTCGCGAGCAAGCCCGCTCCCACATTTGGACAGTGTTGCGTTCAGTTAGAAGGTGTAGTCCGCCGTCACGAAGAACGAGCGCGGCTCGCCCAGGATCCATTGCTGGCCGTCGTTGTATTGGCTGACGGCGTAAGTGCGGTCGAACAGGTTATTCAATTGCAGGCCCAATGTCGTGTTGCGCATGGCTTTCCATGAAACGCTGGCGTCGACCACGGTGTAGCTCGGCACTTCGCTGGTGTTGGCGGTGTTGGCGAAACGCGAGTCTACATAACGCACACCCGCACCGGCACGCACGTCGTCAGTGATGGCCTTGCTCAGCCACAGGTTGGCGGTGCGACGCGGCACGTCGGTGGGGCGGTTACCGTCGCGGGACACGGACTGGCCGTTGACCACTTCGGAGAAGTCGTCGTACTGCGCCCGCACGATCGCAGCGTTGGCTTGCAGTTGCCAGGCATCGGGCAGTTGCAGGTCGAGGCTGGCTTCCAGGCCGTTGGAGGATTGCTGGCCGACTTGTTCCTTGAGGGTGGTGCCTGGAACGCTCACCAACAGTTTCTTTTTGACGATGTGGTAGGCCGCCAGGGTCCATTCACCACGGGAATCCCAGAACGCCTGCTTGAGGCCGATCTCGGTTTGCTTGGCGGTGGACAGGCCGAACTGCTGCTGGCTCGGGCTCAGGGTGATCAGGCTGCCAACGCCGTCAGTGCTGGTGGCGTATTGGCCGTAGACCGAGGTGTCCGGGGTGATCGCGTAGACCAGGCCGGCTTTCCAGTTGTTGCCGGTAAAGGTTTTGTTGGAGTCGCTGCCATCCACCAGGGAGTCACTGTCGATGTGCAGGTAATCGCGGCGCACGCCGGTGATCAGCGACAGTTTATCGGTCAGTTGCAGGCGGTTTTCGGCGAACGCGGCCAGCTGTTTGGTGGTGCTGACGGACTGCGGGACGAAGGGGCTGGCGCTTTCAAACGGCTGCGGTACCGGGTGGTTGATGTCCACCGGTTGGCCGGCGTTCGTCAGGTCATCGAACGGCGAGTTGCTGGCCAGGCGGAAGCGAATGCGGTTGTACTCCACCCCCGTCACCGTCTGGCTGTCGAGGCCGAACAGCGTGTGCTTGAAAGTGAAGGTCTGGCGGTCGCCCACCTGTTCCTGGTTGTGCTTGATGCCCAGGTAGCTCTGGCGCACCAGGCCGCCGTCGACGTAGTTGTAGCTCTCGGCGTTCTGCCAGCGCCGCTGGTTTTTCAGGTAGGACAGTTCGTTGGTGGCGGTGACGTTGTCGTTGATCTGCCACTCGCTGGTCAGGCGCGTCCACTGGTCGTTGTAGTGCTGGATATCGTTGCTGACGTTGTAGTTCTTGTCCCGCAGGCCCTTGTGCAACTGGCCGTTGATCAGCGGTGTGCCGTAGTCGTTTTGCGGGGTCTGGTCGCCGTAGTCGGAGGCCAGGGTGAAGCTCAGGTTGTCCGCCGCCTGCCAGCGCAGGGCACCGCTGACGAAGTCGCTGCCGGACTCGCCGCGGTCGATGAAACCGTTGCTGCGCAGGCGGTTGATGTTCAGGCGATAGCTCAGGGTGTCGGTCAGCGAGCCGCCGCTGTCGAGGGCTTGCTGCTGGCGGTCATAAGAACCGTAGCCCAGGCGGATATGGTTTTCGATCTCGCCCTCGAAGGGTTTCTTCGCGATGGTGTTGATCACCGCGCCGGTGGCGCCCTGGCCGTACATCACCGAGGCCGGGCCGCGCAGTACGTCCACCCGCTCAACGGACCAGGTGTCCACCGGGAAGGTGGAAGTGCCCGCGCCATCGAACATGCGCGCGCCGTCGTACAACTGCAGCACCGAGCTCTGGCCGGTGAACCCGCGTGCCGACAACGAGGTACCACCGTCGCCCGGCGTGCCGGTGCGGCTGATGCCGGTGGCCCGGGAAATCGCGTCCTGCACCGTGGCATCGCCCCGGGCGCGAATCTGCTTGCCGGTCTGGCTTTCAACGCTGCCCGGGGTTTGCAAGGCAGTGAGGTTCAAGCGCGAACCTGCGGTGGTCGGGGTTTGCAGGTCGACGCGCTCGTCGTCGACAGCGGGGGCGGAGACGGCACTGGCGGGAAGCGTCAGGGCCTGGGCAGTGTTTTGCAGGGCGAGCAGGCACAGGCCGGACGCAAGGTACTTGTTCATCGGACGATAAATCGCTTCTTCGAGACGGTACTCGCCGCAGGGCGCGGCGAGTGGGAGAACACATCAAGTGTTACAATATAACACTTTGTGCGGCGTGGGCGAAAGCCCGCGTAAGACTACATAACGCCTCTAGGTAGGGCATCTCGTCTGTTTCACGCTGAACCTGAGGCAGATTCACGTTGGCCAAACCACCGTGAAAGCACCAGGCGATCCAGTGCCCAGACCACGATCAGCGAGGCGCCCACCAGCGGAAAGACAATCGCCAGCCCGAGCATGATCACCATCGCGGTTTTCCATTTCGGCAGGTCATGGCGCAACGGTGGAACCCCCAGGCTGCCCTGTGGCCGACGCTTCCACCAGATCACCACACCGCTGACGGCGCTGAGCAGGATCATCAGGCAAATCAGCAGCACGATGATCTGATTGACCACGCCAAACATCTTGCCTTCGTGCAGCATCACGCCCGATTCGGTAACCCGCGCCACGCTGTTGTAGTGCTCCCAGCGCACATCGGCCAGGACCTTGCCGGAGTATTGGTCCACATGCAGGGTGGCGTCATTGCGCGGGTCGTTGGCGAACACCGCGAGGGTGAACACGCCTTCGGCAGTGGTGGGGAAGGTGATGCTGTAGCCGGGCTCGACCTTGCGTGAGTTGGCGAGGTCGACCACCTGCTGCAGGCGGATACTCGGGGCTGCCGGGCCCTGGCTCATGCCGGCGTGCTTCATGTGCTCGGCATGCTCGCCAGACATCGGCATCGGCGTGTTTTCCATGGCCCACGGCACGGTCTGTTGGCTCGCGGTGTTGAGGCTGCGGGCCTGCTGGTCGGACTGCGGCACGTTGTTCCACATGGCCGCCGGGAATTTATTCCACAGCTCGGCGTATTGCTTGCCCCAGAAGCCGGTCCAGGTCATGCCGCTGAGGAGCATCACCAGCAGGAACGCCGCGCCCCAGAAACCGGCCACCGCGTGCAGATCGCGCCAGAACAAGCGACCGCGACTGCCCAGCCGCGGCCACAGAATGCCCGCCGCCGACTTGCCTCGCGGCCACCACAGATACACGCCCGAAATCACCAGCATCACGCCCCAGCCGGCGGCCAGTTCCACCAGGCGATCACCGACGGTGCCGATCATCAACTCGCCATGCAGCGCGCGGGCGATGGCTTGCAGGTTGTATTTCGAGTCCTGTTCGCCGAGCACGGTGCCGCGATACGGGTCGACGAACACAGTCACTTCGCGCCCGTCGTTGTGCATCACGAATTGCGCGCTGCTGGTGGCGTCGGCAGGTGGCAGGTACTTGCTGATCTTGCCTTGTGGATAGGCAGCCTGGGCACGTTGCAGTTGCTCGTCGGCACTCAGCGCGTGTTCGGCGCTTTGCACGGTCAGCAGGTTGCCGTACATCAGCGGGTCGAGTTGGGGTTTGAACAGGTAGATGATGCCGGTCAGGGCCAGCAGCACCATGAACGGCGCGACAAACAGCCCGGCGTAGAAATGCCAGCGCCAGGCCAGGTTGTAGAAGGAAATCTTCGGTGGGTTCATCAGGGTGCTCCGCAAAGGCTTGGATTTTTTGTGTTATCGAGGACGCCATCGCGGGCAAGCCCGCTCCCACAGTGGAATGCATTGCAACTGTGGGAGCCGGCTTGCCTGCGATGCGCTTAGAAGCTCATGTCCACCTTGGTCCAGAGCGTGCGCCCCGGTTCCTTGATGGCTTGCGGGTCATTGGCCGGGTAGCCGAACCCGGCGTTGCCGGCCAGGTTCAGGTGTTCGGCGTACGCCTTGCCGAACAGGTTGTCGACGCCGGTGCTGACCTTGAAATTCTTGTTGATGCGATACGCCGCGTTCAGCGAGAACACGCCAAACCCCGAGCTTTTGTCGAAGTCCTTGCCCACCACGTTGCCCTTGTTCTGGTCGATGCGGTTTTGCGCCGCGACCACCCGCCACAAGGCGCCGGCGCTCCAGTCGTCCTGGCTGTAGGTGAGCCCGAAGCGCGCATCCAGCGGCGGGATCTGCGGCAGCGGTTTGCCGTCGCTGCTGTTCTTGCCCCAGGCGTAGGCGAAGGTGGCATCGGCCTTCCAGTTGGCGGTCAGCTTGTAGGCTGCGCCCAATTCACCGCCCATGATTCGCGCGTCCACATTGCGCGCCTGGGAGGTGGTGCCCATCATTCCCGGCTGGTAGTCGAACAGGATGAAATCACGCACCTGGCCGACGTAGCCCGAGGCCCAGGCATCGAGATCGGCGGATTTGTATTGCAGGCCAAAATCCAGCTGGGTGGTTTTTTCAGGCTTCACACCGTCGAAGGCATTCACGGAACCGACCGACCCGGTGTCGGGAGAAAACAGCTCCCAGTAATCAGGGAAACGCTCCGAATGCCCAAGCCCTGCGTACAGGGTGGCAGGGCTGTCCGCCAGATCGTGCTCGTAGCGCACAAAGCCGGACGGCAGCGTATCGGCGCGGGTTTTACCGGCGGTGGGGTTGGGGCTGCTCATCATCCCGGAGCTGATGGTTTGCCGGAAATCCTTGGCCGAGGCGCGGTCGACGCGGGCGCCGGTGATCAGCCGGTCGCGGTCGGCGGCGTACCAGGTCAGTTCGCCGAACACCCCGTAGTTGTGGAAGTTGGCGTCCTTGCTGCGGGGCAGGTCCTTGTAGGTGTCGACGCCCATGGCGCTGCGTTCGCGGTGTTCGTTGGTTTGTGCATCAATGCCGCTGATCAACTGCACATCGGCCCAGCGCCAGGTGGCCTTGATACGGGCGCCGAGGGTGCGGCGGTCGACGTTGGCCGCCATGGGACCGGCCATCATCCCGGTGCCCGACGGGACGCGCAGGGTGTAGTTGTCCATCACGTGGTCGGCGTAGTTGTAGTAGACCTGCGCTTCGACCTTATCCAGCACCTCGCCGATGTTCGATTTCTCGAAGCTTAATCCGAGGCTCTCGCGCAAAAACTGCGAACCGTCCATGCCACGCCCGGCGTAGCGGGCTTCGCCATCGCCACGGCCGGCGGTGAGTTCCAGCAGGGTGTCGGCGTCCGGGGTCCAGCCCACGGCCACGTCGCCGTTCCACTTGTCGTAGCGCGAGGCGACGGTGTCGTTGTTGCCGTCCTTGTAGTCATCGGCGTGGGCCTGGTTGCCGATCACCCGCACATAACCCAGCGGCCCGCCGGCTGCTGCGTCGACGACTTTGTCGAAACGCCCGTTGGAGCCCGCCAGGATGCTGGCGTTGACCCGCGTGCCCAGCTCGCCGAATTGCTCGGGCTCGCGCTCGAACAGGACCGTGCCGGCTGAAGCACCCGGGCCCCAGAGCACGGTTTGCGGGCCTTTGATCACGGTGAGCTTGTCGTAGGTTTCCGGTGAAATATAGGAGGTGGGCGCATCCATCCGGCCGGGGCAGGCGCCGAGCATCATGCTGCCGTTGGTGAGGATGTTCAGGCGCGAACCGAACATGCCCCGCAGCACCGGGTCGCCGTTGGTGCCGCCGTTGCGCACCAGGGCGAAGCCGGGGATGGTCTTGAGGTAGTCGCCGCCATCGCTGGCGGGCACCGGTTGGCGCGGGTCTTTCGGGTTGGTGACGACGGTCAGTGGTGAGCTGGGGGCAATGGCGGTGATCACCGTCGGGCTCAGTTCGTTCTGGTCGGCAGGCTCGTCGGCGTGGACCTGAGGAACCAGCAGCGCGCCACACAGAACGGCGAAAACGGGAGTACATCCCAAACGGGTGTCAGCAGAAAACCTGGACATGAAAAATTCCATCATTCATTCGTAAACAACACGGCCAGCAGCCTGCGGCTGTCTGTCTAAAGTCGGCCGGGGTGAAGTAACGGTGTGAAGTGCTTACGTGATGATGGGCGGGGCACGGCTGCGGGCGCCGGGGAACACGGTTTGCCGGGCATGGCCCAGGCG
>NZ_JACARZ010000045.1:0-37338 GCF_013386315.1 Pseudomonas sp. P7779
CTGGCGCACCGCACCCAGGAGTCGGCGCAGCAGGTGCAGAAGATGATCGAGGAGCTGCAAGTCGGCGCCCGGGATTCGGTCAGCACCATGAGCGAAAGCCAGCGGCACAGCCAGGACAGTGTGGAAATCGCCAACCTGGCGGGCGAGCGTCTGAACAGCGTGACCCAGCGTATCGGCGAAATTGACGGGATGAACCAGTCGGTAGCCACCGCTACCGAGGAACAGACCTCGGTGGTGGAGTCAATCAACATGGACATCACCGAGATCAACACCCTCAATCAGGAAGGTGTGGAAAACCTGCAATCAACCTTGCGGGCCTGTTCCGACCTGGAACAGCAAGCGGCGCGCCTGAAGCAACTGGTGGGTAGTTTCCGGATTTGATCCCGCCGGGTCAGCGGCTGCCTTGCACAGCCGCTGACGCCTTTTCTTCAGGCAATTCGGATGTGTCCTGCAATTGTTCCCACAACTCGGCGGCGCCTGGAAACTCGGTGCCGTCCTCACTGCTCAGGTCATCCGGGTCATATCGACTCAAACAACCCTCTCCCAGCGTCGCGGGGGCTTTGGAAGTCGCCTTGTCCAGTGGATCGCTCATGCTCCAGTCCTCACCCGCGCTCAAAAAAAGGGCCTGTAGCGATTTAACGCCCAGGCCCTTCATTCTTCAATCAAAACACTTCAATCAGAACACGACAGTCTTGTTGCCGTGCACCAGCACCCGGTCTTCCAGGTGATAGCGCAGGCCGCGAGCCAGCACCATCTTCTCGACGTCACGGCCAAAACGGACCATGTCTTCGATGCTGTCGCTATGGCTGACACGCACCACGTCCTGCTCGATGATGGGACCGGCGTCCAACTCTTCGGTGACGTAGTGGCACGTTGCACCGATCAGCTTCACGCCACGCAGGGATGCCTGGTGATACGGCTTGGCACCCACAAACGATGGCAGGAAACTGTGGTGAATATTGATCACCTTGCCAGCGTATTCACTGCACAACTCCGGCGGCAGAATCTGCATGTAGCGCGCCAGTACCACGACGTCCGCATCGTGCTGCTTGACCAGGCGCGAGACCTCGGCAAAGGCCGGCTCCTTGTCCTGCGGGTTGACCGGGACGTGGTAGTACGGAATGCCATGCCACTCGACCATGCTGCGCAGGTCGTCATGGTTGGAAATCACGCAGGAGATTTCGCAGTCCAGTTCATCGCTGTGCCAGCGGTGCAGCAGGTCTGCCAGGCAGTGGGACTCACGACTGGCCATCAGGACCACGCGTTTTTTCTGTTCCGTGTCGGTGATGCGCCAGGTCATCGAGAACTCTTCAGCGATCGGCGCAAATGCCTCGCGAAATGCCTCTAGACCAAAGGGCAGCGTATCGGCACGAATTTCGTGACGCATGAAAAACCAGCCGCTGAGATTGTCCGAGTGATGGCTCGCTTCGGTGATCCAGCCGTTGTGGGAAGCCAGAAAGTTACTGACCTTGGCAACGATGCCAACCCGGTCCGGGCAAGCAATCACCAGCCGAAAAGTGCGCATTAGGGGGAAACTCCAGAACTTCGCAAAGGCCGCCATTCTAGCGATTGCGCAGAAAAACTGCAGTATTCCTCAACGCTTATTCTGATCGGCTGCGTCAACCCTGCCCCTTAATAGCGTAGGGTTTTTCCCCACTATGTGTGCAAACGCGTGGACTCCGGCAGTAAGCCAAGACTTAACCAGAGTATCTTTAGGCCATCCCCCTTACTAATTAACTCAATTCCACGCTTTTGCCACAAACAACCAAAGTAAATTACATAAATGCGGCCTTAAATGTTTACTTGGGCAAACTGTCTGACTATTATTGAGCCACTATCCCCTTTCACCCAGCGCCCTGCATAAGGTAGTCCCCATGTCCCTGATCAACGAATATCGCGCCACCGAAGAAGCTATCAAAGAGCTGCAAGCCCGTTTGAAGAACCTGTCCCAAGACGACAAACTGCAAACCGAGCTGGAATTCGAAGGCAAATTGCGCACCCTGATGGGCGAATACTCCAAATCCCTGCGTGACATCATCGCGCTGCTGGATCCGGATTCGAAAGTTAAGGCTCCACGTGGCGCCGTAAAAACTACCGGCACCAAGCGTGCACGCAAGGTTAAACAATACAAAAACCCGCACAACGGCGAAGTGATTGAAACCAAAGGTGGCAACCACAAGACTCTGAAAGAGTGGAAAGCCAAGTGGGGCGGCGACGTGGTTGAAGGCTGGGCTACCCTGCTGGGCTAAGCCTCGCCAGGACGCTGCGTGATACGCAACGCAATAAAAAACGCCAGCTTGCTGGCGTTTTTTATTGTCCGTATTTTACCGGGAAGCTGATTACAGACTCATTCGAGTCGCTAAGGCATCAACATACTCCTGCCATTCATCAAGCACCTGGCGCTGAAACGGTGTGGCACTAACAGCCAACTCAAGACACGCCTGCTTAAAACCCTCAAGGGTGTTTGGCGCGCCCCATTGAGGGTCTGACAAACGTTGCTGACAGAAAACTCTCCAGCGTTGTTGCTCTTCACTATTCAAGGTGTCTGGAAAGTTGCGTGCACGATAGCGAAATAATAATTCAGGCAAACGTTCATCATCGAAAGGCCATTGCTGGCGCGCTAGTTGCGCCGGCTCGGCGACTCTCACTTGCTCACATAAACGTCGATCACGATCCCCGATAAAACCATCGTATAGCTGCTGCTCGGGATCGGCGCTTGGCGCAAAATCTTCCTCGGCGTAAATCGCCGCCAGTTTATCGCGCCATAGTTCCTGTGCGTCGCTTAGCCGCAGGGCCCGCGCATCACACTCATCCATATCCAGCTGCAAACGCTCGCGGTCTTGCGGCCGAAGCACGCTCAACGGTGCGACCACCGGGCAACGATTGATGTGCAGCAACTTGAGCGGTACCGGCAATTCACCTTCGGCCAGTTCGTCGCGGCGGGTATATAAGCGCCGGCGCAAGGTATCGGCGTCCTCGTCCAACAGCCCTTGCGGATCGAGCCCCAGGTCGCAGACGATCAATGCATTGCGATTGCGCGGGTGCCACGCCAGCGGCAGCACCACCCCCAGGTAATGACGCTCGGCAGAAAAACGACCGGAAATATGCACCATCGGCTGCAACAACCGCACCTGGTCCATGACCCGTTGTTTGCTGCGCAGTTGAAACAGCCAGTCATAGAGCTTGGGTTGCTTCTCGCGGATCAACCGGGCCAGGGCGATGGTGGCGCGCACATCGGACAAGGCGTCGTGGGCCTGGCCGTGGTCGATGCCGTTGGCGGCCGTCAACCGCTCAAGCTTGAGGGTGACGCGCCCGTCCTGTTCCGGCCAGACGATCCCGTCAGGGCGCAGGGCGTAGGCAGTGCGCACCACGTCGATCAGGTCCCAGCGGCTGTTGCCGCCTTGCCATTCCCGGGCATAGGGATCGAAGAAATTGCGGTACAAGCTGTAGCGCGTCATCTCATCGTCAAAACGCAAGGTGTTGTAGCCGGCCCCGCAAGTGCCCGGGGTGGCCAGCTCGGCGTGCACCCGGGTCATGAAGTCGGCTTCGGCCAGGCCTTTTTCCGCCAGCACGCCGGGAGTGATGCCAGTGATCGCGCACGCTGCCGGATGCGGCAGGATATCGTCGCTGGGGTGGCAGTAGAGATTGACCGGCGGCCCGACCTCGTTAAGCTCGAGGTCGGTGCGAATACCGGCTACCTGCAGCGGGCGGTCGGTACGCGGATTGATGCCGGTGGTTTCATAGTCGTACCAGAAAATGGTGGTCACGGGCTATTCCTGTGCTGAAGACCGGCAAAGTCTAGGCGCTTGCAGGCATCGGGGGCCAGCGCTGTGTTCCCTGTACAAATATTCAGTAAATCGTTGAGTGGTTGCTTCCACCGTCGACACTGCTAGCATCGGTCTTTCCAACCCCGCCGCTGCCGCCCAGGCGCCAGCGCCGCACTGCCAAGGACCGCGATGCCACCTGCGCCACTGGATACCCGCTACCAGATCGAGACCCCGGAGGGTATCGACCTGCCCCTGCGCCCGGCCGGCCTGCTGGTACGCTCACTGGCCTTTGCCTTCGACCTGGGTTTGCGCGGCCTGATTCTCGGCATCCTGTTTATCGCATTGGCCTTTCTCGGCAACCTGGGCATTGGCCTGGGTTCGCTGCTGCTGTTCCTCGTCAGTTGGTGGTACATGGTGCTTTTCGAAGTGCTCAACCAGGGCTGCTCGCCCGGCAAGCAGGTCATGGGCCTGCGGGTGGTACAGGACGACGGCACGCCCATCGGCTGGTCCGCCTCGCTGATCCGTAACCTGCTGCGTTTTGTCGACATGCTGCCCTTCGGCTATTTCCTCGGCGCCATCAGTTGCCTGCAACACCCCAACTTCAAGCGCCTGGGCGACCTGGCGGCCGGGACCCTGGTGATCTACCGCGAACAACCGCTTTCCCGCCCGCAAGTGCCCCAGGCCCCGGCGCTGCGCCTGCCGTTCGCCCTTGAGCTGAACGAACAACGGGCGATTCTCAGCTTCGCCGAACGCCAGGGCGAACTGTCGGCCGAACGGGTCAACGAACTGGCCGCTATCCTGGCCACGCCCCTGCAGGTCTCCCCTGCCCGCGCCGTGGCAGAACTCAACGGTGTGGCCCGCGGATTGTTGGGGCCAGCATGAAACAGAGTCTTTTCGAAAGCCGTCATCAGCCACAATGGCAAGCCTTTGCCGAGCAGTTGACGCAGTTGGAGAAAGGCAAAGCCAAAGGCGCCGACTTCGTCGACTTCCCTCATCAATACCGGCAGTTGTGCCAGCACCTGGCCCTGGCCCAGGAGCGCGGCTACAGCAGCTACCTGGTGGACCCGTTGCAGCAGCTTGTCTTGCGCGGCCATCAACAGTTGTATCGTCATCGCAGCCGGATGGGGGCAAACGTGCTGAGCTTCCTGCTGGCCGATTTCCCCAGGCTGGTTCGCGCGCAATGGCCATTTGTGCTGGCTGCCGGCCTGCTGTTCTTTGGCAGCCTGCTCGGCATTGCCTTGCTGGTGTACCTGTTTCCGGACTTGATCTACAGCATCGTCAGCCCTCGGCAGGTGGCCGAGATGCAGGCCATGTACAACCCCGATGCCAGCCGCCTGGGCCGGGCAGCCGAGCGCGCTTCCAGCGAAGACTGGATGATGTTCGGCTACTACGTGATGCACAACATCGGCATCGCCTTCCAGACCTTTGCCGCCGGGCTGCTGTTCGGCCTGGGCAGCGTATTTTTCCTGTTCTTCAATGGCCTGATCATTGGCGCCGTTGCCGGGCACCTGACGCAAATCGGCTACGGGCAAACGTTCTGGTCATTTGTCATCGGCCATGGCGCCTTCGAGCTCAGCGCAATTGCCCTGGCTGGCGCGGCTGGCCTGCAACTGGGCTGGGCGCTGATTGCACCGGGGCCCCTCACCAGAGGCGAATCCCTGCGCCTGGCCGCGCGCAAAAGTGTGCAAATGATTTGTGGTGTGATGGTGTTCCTGCTGATCGCCGCGTTTATCGAGGCGTACTGGTCGTCCACCAATGCCGTGGCGCCGTGGGTCAAGTACCTGGTCGGCACCGCCCTGTGGTTGCTGATGGCGGCCTACCTGCTGTTTGCCGGACGGAATCGCCATGCGCCTGAGTGATGCCAGCGTCGTGATCCGCCCGCGTACCTCCTGGGAGGCCATGGACCTCGGCATCCTGCTGGCCCGGGAACACCGGCTGCTGTTGATGAGCAGTTGGGCCATCGTGACCTTGCCGGTCTTCGCCCTGTTCAGCGTGCTCCTGTGGAATCACCCCACCACCGCGCTGTTGCTGTTCTGGTGGTTGAAACCGGCATTCGACCGCCTGCCACTGTATATCCTGTCCAAGGCCCTGTTCGGCGAAACACCCAGCCTGAAACAAGCGCTGCGCCAATCGCCGCGGCTGCTCAAGGGCCAACTGCTGGCCAGCCTGACCTGGCGGCGCTTCAGCCTCAGCCGTAGCTTCGAGATGCCGGTGGTCCAGCTCGAAGGGCTGCAAGGCCAGGCGCGCCAACAACGTCTCGGGGTGTTGCAGCAGCGCAACGCAGGCGCCGCGCGCTGGCTGACCCTGATCGGGGTGCACCTGGAAATCGCCCTGTGGTTCGGGTTGATGGCCGTGTTCTATTTCTTCCTGCCGCAAGAGGTCGAACGCGACTGGGATTGGCAGCAACTGGCGCTCACCGCCGGCCACGACTGGCGTTGGCTGGAGCACCTAACCAACATGTTCTACGCCTTGATCCTGGTGTTCTGGGAGCCGATCTATGTCGCCTGTGGCTTCAGCCTTTACCTGAACCGCCGCACGGTGCTGGAAGCCTGGGACCTGGAACTGGTGTTCCGCCGAATGCGCCAGCGCCTGAGCGGTGTGGCGTCGCTGCTGTTGCTGGTGGCCGGGCTGACGCTGATTCCGCCGATCCCATCGGCATGGGCTGATGAACCGGTTCCCCAAACGCCGCTGACTACACAATCGGCCAGTCACTCGATCAAGACGCTGTTGGAGCAGCCACCGTTCAAGAACCCGGAAACGCTCACTCGCTACCGCTTCGGCGAGGATAAAGCAGCCGACAAAAACAAAGCGGCAGGTGATGCCAAGCTGCCAGCCTGGCTGGAAGCATTGCTGAAAAACCTCAACAGTGATTCGTTCAAGCACATCGCCAAGGGCCTTGAAGTACTGCTCTGGGGATTGCTGGCAGGTGGCCTGGCACTGGTGATCTGGCGCTACCGCGACTGGCTGCATGCCTTTGTCAGCCGCCGCAGCCCGCGCAAACCCAAGGCTGCCAAACCCGTGCCTTCGCAGCTGTTCGGCCTTGAACTGGGGGCTGACACCTTGCCCGAAGACATCGCAGACGCCGCCGAACAGCTATGGGCAGCACAGCCCCGGGAAGCCCTCGGCCTGCTCTACCGTGGGTTGCTCAGCCGCTTGCTGCACGACTTCAACCTGCCGCTGAAAAGTGCCGACACGGAAGGTGAAGTCCTGGAACGTATCCGCCAACTGCAACAACCGCAGCTGCTGGCATTCAGCGGTGAGCTGACCCGTTACTGGCAAAACCTTGCCTATGGCCATCGCCTGCCGCCTGCCTTGGTGCAACAACAGCTATGCAGCGATTGGCGAACCCTGTTCGGCTCGGGAGCGGCGCAATGAATCGGCCGTTGCTGTGGGTCGGGCTGCTGGTCGCGGGCTTGCTGGCAGCAGGCGGTTTTTATGCCTGGCACAAGGCGATTCCTTATCAGGAAGTGGTCGATCGCGGCCCTTCACCCGAAGCCCTGGCCAACCCCTACCTGGCAGCTGAACACTTTCTGCGCCAGCAAGGCCTGGTGGTGGAACATGCCAACAGCCTCGAACGGCTGGCCAGCCTTTCGCCCAAGGGCAACAGCCTGCTGTTGCTGGGCGAGCGCAGCAACATGAGCCCGCCCCAGGTTGATCAATTGCTGCAGTGGACCCGGGCTGGCGGCCATCTGCTGCTGGTAGCCGAAGCGCTGTGGGATGAGGACACCGGTGAAAGTGGCGACCTGTTGCTGGATCGTGTGCAGATACACCAATCCTTCAGTGAAGAATTCGACGCTCCGGCACCCGCGCGTAAAAAGAAAACGCCGGACCTGACCAAACTCTATGTGGACAACGAAACAGCGCCGGCCTATTTCAGCTTCGACACCGACTTCAACCTCACCGACCCCAGGCACCTGGCACAATTCTCGGCCAACAGCGCCCGGTCGACGCACCTGATGCAGGTCAACCTCGGGCAAGGGCGTGTGACCGTGGTCACCGACAGCGACCTGTGGAAAAACCCGGGCATCGGCCTGCACGATAACGCGTGGCTGCTCTGGTACCTGAGCCAGGGCACCCAGGTCACACTGCTATTCAACACTGATGTCGAGGACCTGTTCAGCCTGTTGTTGCGCTACTTCCCCCAGGCACTGGTGGCACTTGCCGCACTGATCGCCCTGGGCCTCTGGCACGCCAGCCTGCGCCAGGGTCCGATCCGGCAACCGGCGCCCAAGGCACGGCGGCAATTGCAGGAACACTTGAACGCCAGTGCCGACTTCCTGTTGCGCCGCAGCGGGCAAGACAGCTTGCTGCAAGCTTTGCAGCGCGACATCCAGCGCACCGCTCGGCGCCGTCATCCCGGGTTCGAACACCTCGATACAGCCGAACAATTGCGGGTGCTTGAACGCCTGACCCGCCAACCCTCCCTTGTTATCAGCCAGGCCCTTGGCCCACCTGCGACGAAACGGCTCTCCAGCGCCGATTTCAGCCGCCAGGTGGCCTGCCTGCAAACCCTCAGGAATGCCCTATGAGCGAATTTCCCGCCACTGACCCGATTCAGCGCGCCAGCCAACTGGCCCAGGCCTTGCGCGTCGAACTGCGCAAGGCGGTTATCGGTCAGGACCCGGTGATCGATGACGTGCTCACGGCGTTGATCGCGGGCGGCCATGTGTTGCTTGAAGGGGTTCCCGGCCTGGGCAAGACCTTGCTGGTACGCGCGCTGGCACGCTGTTTTGGAGGCGAGTTCGCGCGCATCCAGTTCACCCCGGACCTGATGCCCAGCGACGTGACCGGCCATGCCGTATACGACCTGCATACCGAACAGTTCAAGCTGCGCAAGGGACCGTTGTTCACCAACCTGCTGTTGGCTGACGAGATCAACCGTGCCCCGGCGAAAACCCAGGCAGCGTTGCTGGAAGCCATGCAGGAACGCCAGGTAACCCTTGAAGGCGAGGCGCTGCCCATCGGCCAGCCGTTCATGGTACTGGCCACCCAGAACCCCATCGAGCAGGAAGGTACTTACCCATTGCCCGAAGCCGAACTGGACCGTTTCATGCTCAAGGTGCGCATGGACTATCCCGAGGCACAGCAGGAACTGGACATGGTGCGCGAAGTCACCCGCTCGTCCCGAGCCGACATGCTCGACGTACAGCCGCTGCGCACGGTGCTGCAAGCCGAAGACGTGCTGCTGTTGCAACAGATTGCCAGCGAGTTGGCGCTGGATGAGCAGGTGCTCGACTACGCCGTGCGCCTGGCCCGCACTACGCGCAGTTGGCCGGGCCTGACCATCGGCGCCGGGCCCCGGGCCTCCATCGCCCTGGTTCGCGGTGCACGGGCGCGGGCCTTGCTGCGCGGGGGCGAGTTCGTGACCCCGGACGACATCAAGGGCTGCGCCCTGGCAGTGTTGCGCCATCGGGTGCGTATTGCCCCGGAGCTGGATATCGACGGGTTGGAAGTCGACCAGGTGCTCCGGCAATTGCTGGACCAAGTCCCGGCGCCACGCCAATGAGACGCCCATGAGACCAACCCGCCTGCTGTTGACCTGGCTCGGTGTACTGCTGGGCCTGAGTATCCTGCTCGGCGCACTGGTGGCGCTACAGGTCAAGGTGCCAGACGCCCTGCACTCAGTGACGTGGGGCCTGCTGCTGGCCCTGTTGCTGCTGGCCCTGCTGGATGCCAGCCGCCTGCGCCGCCGGCCGTCCCCGCGCGTGCGACGGCAGATGCCCGGCAGCCTGGCACTGGGGCGCTGGGGGGAAGTGCGGGTAAGCCTGGAGCACGATTATCCCCAGCCGTTGGCGGTCCAGGTATTCGATCATGTGCCTGACGGCCTGGCGGTGGAGGACCTGCCGCAGTCCATCGAACTGCGGCCCGGCGAGCACAGTGAACTGGGTTATCGGCTAAGGCCCCAAAGGCGCGGGCATTTCAGCTTTACCCGCTGTGAAGTGCATCTGCCCAGCGCCCTGGGGCTATGGTCGGCCCGGCGCCTGATCGACGTCAGCGACGCCACCCGGGTCTACCCGGACTTCGCACGCCTGTATGGCGCGCAGTTGCTGGCGGTGGACAACTGGCTCAACCAGCTGGGCGTACGCCAGCGGCAACGGCGTGGGCTGGGCCTGGAGTTTCACCAACTGCGTGAGTTTCGCGAAGGTGACAGCCTGCGCCAGATCGACTGGAAAGCCACCGCCCGGCAACGCACGCCCATTGCCAGGGAGTACCAGGACGAGCGCGACCAGCAGATCATGTTCATGCTCGATTGTGGCCGCCGTATGCGCAGCCAGGACGCCGAACTGTCGCACTTCGACCACGCGCTCAACGCCTGCCTGCTGCTCAGTTATGTAGCCTTGCGCCAGGGCGATGCCGTAGGGCTGTGCACATTTGCCTGCGACCAGCCGCGCTACCTGGCGCCGGTCAAGGGCGGTGGCCAGCTCAACCTGTTGCTGAATGCGGTGTATGACCTGGACACGTCCCGGCGTACGGCCGATTACCAGGCGGCCGCCAGCCAACTGCTGGCCCGGCAGAAACGTCGCTCGCTGGTGATCGTAGTGACCAATTTGCGGGATGAGGAAGATGAAGAGTTACTCAGCGCCGTAAAGCGCATCAGCCGCCAGCACCGGGTAATGGTCGCAAGCCTGCGGGAGGAGGTCCTTGACCAGTTACGCCAGGCTCCCGTGCAAACCCTGCCCGAAGCCCTGGCCTACTGCGGCACGATCAACTATCTCAATACCCGGGACGAACTCCACGACCGCTTGAACGCCCACGGGCTGTCGGTACTGGACACACCGCCTTCGGACCTGGGTGCCGCCCTGGTGACCCGCTACCTGGGCTGGAAAAAAGCCGGCGCGCTATGAACGCCGGATGCAGCACCTAGGCAGAGGCCTGCAACGGATCAAAGCTGAAGTAATCCAGCAGCGCGCTGATCACCTCCCCATATTCGGCAGGGGCCTGGGATATGCTGAACCCGGAATCGTAATGCTGGGGGTTTATATCCTCATGACACCACAGGCAGGTGGCCGTGAGGTCTACCGCCTGCACCTCACCCTCAGGCCCTGGGATCTTCAAGCGCAGCTCGAAATCCACATCGACCATCATGGGTAACTGGCTGATCAACATCAGGCCCTGCTCGGAAACATTGCCCAGATAGCCGATTGGCTTGTCCGTCAGGCGGTTGAACACTTGAAGGAAGCAAGGTAACTGATGCCGCTCGATCCGTCGGTGAGTAAACATGATGAGGTCGCCATCCAATGGCCATATATGTGGCCGCTCCAGTGATTCGAAACGAGCCTGAAGGCCCGCTCTCCCCGGATATCGGTGCGACAACCGCAAACGCGTTGCCACTTTTACAGCTGCCAAATCCGGGAACGCCATCCGTTTGAATAGAAACTTATACAAACTGACATTCAAAGATTAGCCCAAGACTGGCAACGAGCCAGCTATGGCATGACAAATATCATCACAACGACGCCGGCCGCGGCTGGGCAACGCTCGCGCCGGGGTAATGCCCCAGTTGCTGCAGGGTATCCAAACGGGCACGGGCACGGAATGCGTACTCGCTCGCCGGGTACTGGCTGATGATGAACTGATAGGTTTGCGCCGCATCGACAAACAGCTTCTCGCGCTCCAGGCACTGCCCGCGCAACATCGAGACTTCCGGTTGCACGTAGCGCCGGGAACGGCTTTCACGGTCGACCTGGGACAACTCAAGGGTGACCCGCTGGCAATCGCCCACACCGTAGGCGCGGTACGCATTGTTCAAATGATGGTCCATCGACCAACGGGTGCAGCCGACAACACTGACGGCCAGGGCAGCAATGATCACGATTCGCATGGGGGTTCTCCTGTCTTGTGCAGTGTATCGACCCTTCATCGAAAATCTTCAAGGTTGTTCATCTGTTCATGCAGAGTGAAAACAAGCGAATCATCGATAAGTAGTGCAAACGAACAATGACTACAACCAAAGAGCATAGTAGCCTTCCCCAGCGCTTGAACTCAGGAGTCCGTGCATGTCCGTCCGTCGTACCAAAATCGTCGCCACCCTTGGCCCGGCCAGTAACTCGCCGGAAGTCCTCGAACAGCTGATTCTGGCTGGCCTGGACGTTGCCCGTCTGAACTTCTCCCACGGCACCCCGGACGAGCACAAGGCTCGCGCCAAGCTGGTGCGTGACCTGGCCGCCAAGCATGGCCGCTTCGTGGCGTTGCTGGGTGACCTGCAAGGCCCGAAAATCCGTATCGCCAAATTCGCCAACAAGCGGATCGAGCTGAAGATCGGTGACCAGTTCACCTTCTCCACCAGCCATCCCCTGACCGAAGGCAACCAGCAAGTCGTGGGTATCGACTACCCGGACCTGGTGAAAGACTGCGGCGTGGGCGACGAACTGCTGCTGGACGACGGCCGTGTGGTAATGCGCGTCGACACCGCCACCCCGACCGAACTGAATTGCACCGTGATCATCGGCGGCCCGCTGTCGGACCACAAAGGCATCAACCGTCGCGGCGGTGGCCTGACTGCCCCGGCCCTGACTGAAAAAGACAAGGCCGACATCAAGCTCGCCGCCGAAATGGAAGTGGACTACCTCGCGGTATCCTTCCCGCGCGACGCCGCCGACATGGAATACGCCCGTAAACTGCGCGACGAAGCCGGCGGCACTGCCTGGCTGGTGGCGAAGATCGAACGCGCCGAAGCCGTAGCCGATGACGAAACCCTCGACGGCCTGATCAAGGCTTCCGACGCCGTGATGGTTGCCCGTGGCGACCTGGGTGTGGAAATCGGTGACGCCGAGCTGATCGGTATCCAGAAGAAAATCATCCTGCACGCACGTCGCCACAACAAGGCGGTGATCGTTGCGACCCAGATGATGGAGTCGATGATCCAGAACCCGATGCCAACCCGTGCCGAAGTGTCCGACGTGGCCAACGCCGTGCTCGACTACACCGACGCCGTGATGCTTTCGGCTGAAAGTGCGGCTGGCCCGTACCCGCTGGAAGCCGTGCAGGCCATGGCACGCATCTGCGTCGGCGCTGAAAAGCACCCGACCAGCAAGACCTCCAGCCACCGTATCGGCAAGGTCTTCGAAAGCTGCGACCAGAGCATCGCCCTGGCGGCCATGTACACCGCCAACCACTTCCCGGGTGTGAAAGCGATCATCGCCCTGACCGAAAGTGGCTACACGCCGTTGATCATGTCGCGCATCCGTTCCTCGATCCCGATCTACGCGTTCTCCCCGCACCGCGAAACCCAGGCCCGTGCGGCCATGTTCCGCGGCGTCTACACCGTACCGTTCGACCCGGCATCGCTGCCGCCTGAGCAAGTCAGCCAGGCCGCGATCGACGAGTTGCTCAAGCGCGGCGTCGTGGAGAAAGGCGACTGGGTCATCCTGACCAAGGGTGACAGCTACCACACCATCGGCGGCACCAACGGCATGAAGATCCTGCACGTTGGCGACCCAATGGTCTGAGTGACCGCTCGCTGAAAAACAAAAGCCCCGCCATGTGAATGGCGGGGCTTTTTGCATTGCAAATTGGCTTGTGTGTTGGCTTTACTGGCCTATTCGCGAGCAAGCCCGCTCCCACATTTTATCGCGTACATCCTGAAGAAACACGGTCGAATGTGGGAGCGGGCTTGCTCGCGAAGACGGCCGACCAGTCAACGCTCATTCATCTCCGAGTGATAAACCCCGACAACGCCGCAATCGCCTCCGGCGACTTCAACCTCTGGGTAAACAACGCCCCCTCCTCCTCGATCACCTTGCGCAACTGCTCGCGATCAACGCTTTTCATCAGATGCTTGCTGACCTGTACCGCGCCCGGCGCCAGGGTCTCAAACCGTCCAGCAATTTCCCGCGCCTTGGCCAGGGCCGATTCACCGCTGCCCAATGCCTCGGTGGCAATGCCCCAGGCGGCAGCCTGTTCGCCGGTAAACCCTTCACCCAGCAGCAGCAACTCCGCCGCCTTGGCATGCCCCAGCAAGCGCGGGAGGATCAAGCTGGACCCAAACTCCGGACACAGCCCCAGGTTGACGAACGGCATGCGCAACCGTGCATCCCGGCTGACATACACCAGGTCACAATGCAGCAGCAGCGTCGTGCCAATTCCCACCGCCACGCCCGCCACTGCCGCAATCACCGGCTTGCGGCAGTTGAGCAAGCTGCGCATGAAATTGAAGACCGGGCTGTCGAGATCCGCCGGCGGTTGTTCGAGGAAGTCGCCAATATCGTTACCGGCGGTGAAGCACTCGCTGCTGCCCTGGATCAGCACGGCATTCACGCTGGTATCGGCATCCGCCTGCTCCAGCGCCTCGGCCAATTGGCTGTACATGGCGCGGGTCAGGGCATTTTTCTTGTCCGGGCGATTGAGCTGCAAAATCAGCAACCCGCGTTCGCGTTGCTGCAGGATGGCATCGGTCATGACAAATCTCGCGGCTGGGAAATTCAGCGCTCAACCACGGGGCAGGAACACATCGGCCAGCAGTTGATTGCGCGGCAGTCCGGCCAGGAACAGGCGCTTGGAAAAGGCCTCGACACTGGCCGGGTGCCCGCAGAGTAAAGCCAGAGTTTGCCGGGAAACAAGCCGCAGTTGCGCCAACGCCTGCGTCACCTCAGCCGCTGTCCATAGCTCAACGGTCACGTTCGGATGCGCACCAGCCAGCTGGGCCAATGGCCCGGCGAGGTAATGACCGCCCGCGTCATGGGCCAGGTGAATGACCCGGATGGCGCCCTGGTGATCCTGGCGCAAGGCCTCGCGCAACACGCCCCATAGCGGGCCGAGTCCGGTGCCCGAGGCCAGCAGCCAGAGCGGCCGCGATTGCCAGTCGGGGTCGTACTGCAAGGCGCCGCCCCGCAATTCGCCCAGGCGCAGGCTGTCACCGGCCTTGAATTGGCGGGCGGCGTCGCTGAATTCGCCGGGCAGGCGGCAATCAATGTGAAATTCGAGAAACGGATCTTCCTGGGGCAGGCTGGCCAATGAATAAGGCCGCGCAACGCTGCCGGCCCACAACACCAGATGCTGCCCCGCCCGGTAGCGCAAGCCGCGTTCGGGTTGCAGCCGCAAGCGCAGTACACTCGGGTTCAACCAATCGACGCTCAGCACCGTCGCCGGCAACCCGTCACGCAGCGGGTCGAAGGCTTCGACCTGCAAGTCACCTGCGACCTGGCACTGGCACGCCAGGCGCCAGCCATCCTGACGCTGCGCCGGGCTCAGGGCATCCGGCTGGTTGTCCTGGATATCACCCTGGCAACGCACCAGGCAGGCATGGCAGTTGCCGGCGCGGCAACTATAAGGCACGGCCACGCCCGCCTGGTTCAGGGCATCCAGCAGGTTGCTGCCGGCGGCTACCGACCAGTGGCGTTCACCGACGTGAAGTTCAGGCATCAAGGGTCTCGGATCAAAAAGGCGTCTACAGGGAATCACGCCCCGCAGAGTTTGACCATAGTCGGGTGTATCGGCCACCGTGGCGGGTTATACTGCCGCGCCTTTTTAGCGTCGCGCCTGCACCACTTTGGCGTGCCTTGGAAAGGTGGCTTCAGCCGACCGATGCAACACTGACGCCACCTTTATTGAATGTTCCCTTATAGAGGAGCGCGACTCATGACCGTGATCAAGCAAGACGACCTGATTCAGAGCGTTGCCGACGCCCTGCAATTCATTTCCTACTACCATCCCGTTGACTTCATCCAGGCGATGCACGAGGCCTACCTGCGCGAAGAATCGCCAGCGGCCCGTGACTCCATGGCGCAGATCCTGATCAACTCGCGCATGTGTGCCACCGGCCACCGCCCGATCTGCCAGGACACCGGGATTGTCACCGTATTTGTACGTGTAGGCATGGACGTGCGCTGGGATGGCGCCACCATGAGCCTGGACGACATGATCAACCAAGGCGTGCGCCAGGCCTACAACCTGCCGGAAAACGTCCTGCGGGCTTCGATCCTCGCCGACCCGGCCGGTGCGCGTAAAAACACCAAGGACAACACCCCTGCCGTGATCCACTACTCCATCGTCCCGGGTAACACCGTGGAAGTGGACGTGGCCGCCAAGGGCGGTGGTTCCGAGAACAAGTCGAAAATGGCCATGCTCAACCCGTCCGACTCGATCGTCGACTGGGTGCTCAAGACCGTTCCGACCATGGGCGCCGGCTGGTGCCCACCGGGCATGCTTGGCATCGGCATCGGCGGCACCGCCGAGAAAGCCGCGGTAATGGCCAAGGAAGTGTTGATGGAATCCATCGACATCCACGAGCTGAAGAAGCGCGGCCCGTCCAACCGTATCGAAGAGATGCGCCTGGAGCTGTTCGAGAAGGTCAACCAACTGGGCATCGGCGCCCAGGGCCTGGGTGGCCTGACCACCGTGCTCGACGTGAAAATCATGGACTACCCGACCCACGCGGCTTCGCTGCCGGTGTGCATGATCCCCAACTGCGCCGCCACCCGTCACGCGCACTTCGTGCTCGACGGTTCGGGCCCTGCATCGCTCGAAGCGCCACCGCTGGACGCCTACCCGGAAATCGTCTGGGAAGCCGGCCCGTCGGCCCGTCGCGTCAACCTCGACACCCTGACCCCGGAAGACGTGCAGAGCTGGAAGCCGGGCGAAACCGTGCTGCTCAACGGCAAGATGCTCACCGGTCGCGACGCCGCGCACAAGCGCATGGTCGAGATGCTGAACAAGGGCGAAACCCTGCCGGTGGACCTCAAGGGTCGCTTCATCTACTACGTCGGCCCGGTTGATCCGGTGCGCGAAGAAGTGGTAGGGCCTGCCGGTCCGACCACCGCCACGCGCATGGACAAGTTCACCCGCCAGATCCTCGAGCAAACCGGCCTGTTGGGCATGATCGGCAAATCCGAGCGCGGCCCGACCGCTATCGAAGCGATCAAGGACCACAAGGCGGTTTACCTGATGGCAGTGGGCGGCGCGGCTTACCTGGTGGCCCAGGCCATCAAGAAATCCCGCGTCGTGGCGTTCGCCGAACTGGGCATGGAAGCGATCTACGAGTTCGACGTGAAAGACATGCCGGTCACCGTTGCCGTTGATAGCAAGGGCGAGTCGGTACACATCACCGGTCCTGCCATCTGGCAGAAAAAGATCAGTGAAAGCCTGGCGGTAGAAGTGCAGTAAGCATTTCCCCTGCGGGATAAATGACCTTGTGGCGAGGGGGCTTGTCCCCCGTTGGGCTGCGCAGCGGCCCCGAAAAAAGCGGGAGCGCTGCGCACTCCAACGGGGGACAAGCCCCCTCGCCACAAGACAATCCCTCCCCTCGCAACAAGCCATGCGCCTCATGCTATGGTGCTCGCCCCTAATTGCACTGTTCATCTTCGTATGATTGCGATTCCCCGTCCGCTGCGTTTGACCTTCTACTCCTTGCTGATCATCGCCGGCGCGGTACTGGCTGCCGCCCTGGCTACCCGCCACGCCGAACGCCTGGCCCTGGTGGATGACGCCGCCCGCGCCAATCAGCAGCTCATGCTTTATGGCAACTCCCTGCACACCCTGATCGAACGTTACCGCGCCCTGCCCGCCGTGCTGGCCCTGGACTCGGAAATGATCAGCGCCCTGAAGGGCCCGCTGGACACCGCCACCCAGGATTTGCTCAACCGCAAGCTGGAGCGCATCAACGGCGCCGCCCAGTCCTCGACCCTGGAACTGATGGACCGCAACGGCCTCGCCGTGGCCGCCAGCAACTGGAACCTGCCCAGCAGTTATGTGGGGCACAACTACGCGTTTCGTCCCTACTTCAGCCAAACCTTGAGCCAGGGCACCGGGCGTTTTTATGCAGTGGGCGTGACCACCGGGATTCCGGGGTATTTCCTCTCCAGCGCGGTGGTCGGCGAGAACGAGCAGTTCCTCGGTGCCATGGTGGTCAAGCTGGAGTTCCCGGAACTGGAGCGCGAGTGGGCCCAGGGCAATGACTTGCTGCTGGTCAGCGATGCCCGGGGCATTGTGTTTATCGCCAATCAGCCGGGCTGGCGCTACCGCGCGCTGCGTCCGTTGTCGGACAGCGACCACGCCGAACTCAAGGCCACCCGCCAATACGACAAGAAACAATTGCTGCCGCTGGACACCGAAGCCTTGCAGCGCTTTGACGAAAACAGCCACTTGATGCGCGTCGACGGCCCCGACGGCAAGGCCAATTACATTTGGGAATCCCTGCCGCTGAAGGCCGAAGGCTGGACCTTGCACCTGCTGCGCAAGCCACAATTTGCCTTTGAAGACCAACGCAACGCCGGCCTCGCCGCCGCCGGCTCATGGCTGGCGCTGGTGTTCCTGGTGCTGTTCCTGACCCAGCGCTGGCGCCTCGCCCGCTTGCGCCAGCGCAGCCGCGAAGAACTTGAACAACTGGTGGAAGAACGCACCCGCGCCCTGCGTACTGCCCAGGATGGCCTGGTGCAATCCGCCAAACTGGCAGCGCTGGGGCAGATGTCTGCCGCCCTCGCTCACGAAATCAACCAGCCATTGACCGCCCAGCGCATGCAGTTGGCGACTCTGCGGCTGCTGCTGGACCATGGCCGGGTGGACGACGCCTACCAGGCCCTGACCCCGCTGGACGACATGCTCACACGCATGGCCGCGCTCACCGGCCACCTCAAGACCTTCGCCCGCAAGAGCCCCAGCGGCCTGCGCGAACGCCTCGACCTGGCGACGGTGGTGGACCAATCCCTGCACTTGCTCGATGCGCGCCTGCGGGACGAAGCCATCGGCACCGTACTGGACCTGACCCGCCCCGCCTGGGTACGCGGCGACGCGATCCGCCTCGAACAGGTGCTGATCAACCTGCTGCGCAACGCCCTCGACGCCATGGCCGACAAGCCACGCAAGCGCCTGGAGATCCGTCTGCACGCCGATCAGCAGCTATGGCACCTGACCGTCAGCGACAGCGGCGGCGGGATTGCCGATGAAAACCTCAACAGCGTGTTCGACCCGTTCTTCACCACCAAGCCGGTAGGCGACGGGCTCGGCTTGGGGCTCGCCGTGTCGTACGCTATCGTCCACGAACTTGGCGGGCGCCTGAGCGCCGGCAATCAAGGTGACGGGGCGATCTTTACCCTGACCTTGCCCATCGCGCTGGAGACGCCAGACCTATGTTGAACGCGGTGATTGTGGTCGATGACGAAGCCAGCATTCGCACGGCCGTCGAGCAATGGCTGAGCCTGTCGGGCTTTGAGGTGCAGTTGTTCGGCCGCGCCGAAGAATGCCTGGCGCAATTGCCGAGGGACTTTCCCGGGGTGATCCTGAGCGACGTGCGCATGCCCGGCCTCAGCGGCCTGGAGTTGCTGGCTGAAGTGCAGCGGCGTGACGCCGACCTGCCGGTGATTCTGCTCACCGGCCACGGCGATGTGCCGATGGCCGTCGAAGCCATGCGCGACGGCGCCTACGACTTCCTCGAAAAACCCTTCAGCCCTGAAGCCCTGCTCAGCAGCCTGCGCCGGGCGCTGGACAAGCGCGGGCTGGTGCTGGAAAACCGCCGCTTGCATCAGCAGGCCGATCACCGGGCCCAACTGGAATCGAGCCTGCTGGGGGTGTCCCGGGGTTTGCAGAACCTGCGCCGGCAAGTCCTGGACCTGGCCGGCTTGCCGGTCAATGTGTTGATTCGCGGCGAAACCGGCAGCGGCAAGGAGCTGGTCGCCCGTTGCCTGCATGATTTCGGCCCCCGGGCGAAGAAGCCGTTTGTGGCGCTGAACTGCGCGGCGATTCCCGAGCAGCTGTTTGAAGCCGAGCTGTTCGGCCATGAAAGTGGCGCGTTCACCGGCGCCCAGGGCAAGCGCATCGGCAAGCTGGAATACGCCAATGGCGGCACGCTGTTTCTCGATGAGATCGAAAGCATGCCGCTGGCCCAGCAGGTGAAATTGCTGCGGGTGTTGCAGGAGCAAAAACTCGAACGGCTCGGTTCCAATCAAAGCATCAAGGTGGACTTGCGGATCATCGCCGCCACCAAACCCGACCTGCTGGACGAAGCTCGCGCCGGGCGTTTTCGCGAGGACTTGGCCTATCGCCTGACCGTCGCACAACTGCGCCTGCCACCGCTGCGGGAACGCCGGGAAGACATTCCCCTGCTGTTCGAGCACTTTGCACAAAGCGCCGCCGAGCGCCTGGGCCGCAACTTCGCGCCGCTGAGCGGACCCGCGCTGGGGCGCCTGCTCAGCCATGACTGGCCGGGGAATGTGCGGGAGCTGGCCAATGCCGCGGAACGCCAGGTGCTGGGGCTGGGTGAACCGGAGCCGGAAGGCATCGAAGCCGGGCAATCGTTGGCGGCGCAGCAGGAAGCATTTGAAGCCCATTGCCTGAAAGCCGCGCTGACCCGGCACAAAGGCGATATCAAGGCGGTGCTGGCCGAGTTGCAACTGCCACGGCGCACCTTCAATGAAAAAATGCAGCGCCATGGCCTGGCGCGGGATACGTTCCTCTAACCCGATCGTTCCCACGCTCCGCGTGGGAATGCAGCTCTGGACGCTCCGCGTCCGCCCTTAAAATCGTGACGCGGAACGTCACAGGATGCGCTCCCACGCAGAGCGTGGGAGCGATCTTCGTCGGCGGATTTCCGCTCATCACCCTTCAATCATCAGCGATTTTCCGCTCAAAAAAATCTCCAAACCCTTCTAGACCGGGCCTTCATCGGCTTGGCACAGCTCCTGCTATAGCCCAGCCAGGCTGCGCTACCGCGCGCTCCACAAAAACAATTAGATGAAGGATCCTTAAATGGATAACTCCAACTCCCTGCCTCTGGGGTCGGCGACTGCGCCGGCAAAAGGACGCACCACCTCCAGCCGTATCAAGTCGATCTTCAGCGGATCGGTCGGCAACATGGTCGAGTGGTACGACTGGTACGTCTATGCGGCTTTCTCCCTGTATTTCGCCAAGACCTTTTTCCCGAAAGGCGACACCACCGCCCAGCTCTTGAACACCGCCGCGATCTTCGCCGTGGGCTTCCTGATGCGCCCGATCGGTGGCTGGCTGATGGGCCTGTACGCCGACAAGGTCGGGCGTAAAAAGGCTTTGATGGCCTCGGTATACCTGATGTGCTTCGGCTCGCTGCTGATTGCCTTGAGCCCGGGCTATGAAGCCATCGGTATCGGTGCGCCGATCCTGCTGGTATTCGCCCGTTTGCTGCAGGGCCTGTCGGTCGGCGGTGAATACGGCACCTCCGCCACTTACCTCAGCGAAATGGCGACCAAGGAACGTCGGGGCTTCTACTCCAGCTTCCAGTACGTGACCCTGATCTCCGGCCAGCTCATCGCCCTGGCGGTATTGATCGTGCTGCAACAATTGCTGACCACCGAACAGCTGTACGACTGGGGCTGGCGTATCCCGTTCGCCATCGGCGCCCTGTGCGCGGTAGTGGCGCTGTACCTGCGTCGTGGCATGGAAGAAACCGAGTCGTTCACCAAGAAAGAAAAGGCCAAGGAAAGCGCAATGCGCACCTTGATGCGCCACCCCAAGGAACTGATGACCGTAGTCGGCCTGACCATGGGCGGCACCCTGGCGTTCTACACCTACACCACCTACATGCAGAAATACCTGGTGAACACCGTCGGCATGAGCATCTCCGACTCCACCACCATTTCGGCGGCCACGCTGTTCCTGTTCATGTGCCTGCAACCCATCATCGGCGGGCTGTCGGACAAGGTTGGCCGCCGGCCGATCCTGATCGCCTTCGGCGTCCTCGGCACCCTGTTCACCGTGCCGATCCTCACCACCCTGCACACCATCCAGACCTGGTGGGGCGCGTTCTTCCTGATCATGGCGGCGCTGATCATCGTCAGCGGCTACACCTCGATCAACGCCGTGGTGAAGGCCGAATTGTTCCCCACCGAAATCCGCGCCCTGGGCGTTGGCTTGCCCTATGCGCTGACCGTGTCGATCTTCGGCGGCACCGCTGAATACATCGCGCTGTGGTTCAAGAGCATTGGCATGGAAACCGGTTACTACTGGTACGTCACCGCGTGTATTGCGGTGTCGCTGTTGGTGTATGTGACCATGAAGGACACCCGCAAGCATTCGCGGATTACTACGGACTAAGGGTTCGGCAGGCGTAAAAAAAGGGCCATGTCAGTCAATGACACGGCCCTTTTTCATTGCCCTCAAGACAGCTCGGCAGCCGCCAGGCGTCCATACCGACGCTGGGCATACGCCGCCCCGGCAATCATCACCACCAGCACCGCCGCCAACACGGCCGACGAGCCGATGGTGCCAAAGTCCAGCCCGCCCTTTTCATGGGGTTTGGTCAGGAAGTCACCCAGGGTTGCGCCGAACGGCCGGGTCAACACAAACGCCACCCAGAACAGCAGCACCGACGAAATCCGCGTGAAGTATTTAAGCAACACCACCACCGCGATACTCGCCCCGATCAGCAACGCGCCACCAGCGAACCCCAGCCCGGAATCATCCGCGAGGAAATCACCCAGCGCCGTGCCCAGGGTGTTGGAGAACAGGATCGCCATCCAGTAGAACAGCTCACCGCGAAAGGTCTGCACCTTGTTCACGTTCAGCGAGTCGCCGCTGATACGCCACAGGGCAAAGATCGCCACCAGGATCGACACCAGAATCATCGAGCCCGTGGCATAACCCAGCCCCAGCGTGCGGTCCATAAAGTCCGACATGGTGGTACCGGCGGTGCTGGTGGACAGGATCACGATCCAGTACAGCACCGGGTTGTAGGTTTTCGACCAGAGTTGCGTCACCAGAGTGACCAGGAACACGCTGATCAGGATCATCGAGCTGATGGCGTAACCGACATTCAAGGTCATCGACAGCAAGTCCCCGGCGGTTTCGCCCAGGGTCGTGGCGCAGATTTTCATGACCCAGAACGCCAGGGTGATCTGAGGAAGTTTGTTCATTGTGCAGAAGGCTCCAAAGGCTCAGTCGTTCAATCGGTCGACTTACAGGGGGTGTCGACCTGGCGCGCAGACTGACCCGGGAGCTGTGAAAAATAGGTGGGGGCTGTATGAAAATTCCATATGGATGATAGAAATCCGCCGCGCCGGATTGCACTATGGTGCCCTCCCCAGAACCGCGCAGCAGGAACCCCGGCCATGTCCGACGATATTCATTTCTACGAACCCGCCAACGGCCACGGCCTGCCCCATGACCCGTTCAATGCGATTGTCGGCCCGCGCCCGATTGGCTGGATTTCGTCACACGACAGCCAGGGCCGCCTGAACCTGGCGCCCTACAGTTTCTTTAACGCGTTCAACTACATTCCGCCGATCATTGGGTTTTCCAGTGTCGGGCGCAAAGACAGCCTGAACAACATCGAACAGACCGGTGAGTTCGTGTGGAACCTGGCCACCCGCCCGCTGGCCGAGCAGATGAACCAGAGTTGCGCGCCGGTATCACCCGAGGTCAACGAGTTTGAATTGGCCGGCTTGACGCCGGTGGCTTCAAAGGTGATCGCCGTGCCTCGCGTGGCCGAAAGCCCGGTGTCGTTCGAGTGCAAGGTGACGCAGATCATTCAGCTGCAGCGCGCCGACAAGGAGCTGGTGCCAAGCTGGTTGGTGCTCGGCGAGGTGGTCGCGGTGCATATCGCCAAATGGCTGCTGAAAGACGGGGTGTACGACACGGCTGCCGCCCAGCCGATCCTGCGTGGAGGTGGCCCGGCGGATTATTTTCAGTTGGGGCCGGAAGCGCTGTTCAAAATGTACCGCCCAGGCGCCGCGCAACGCTGATTGGAATGCGATAAAAATGTGGGAGCGGGCTTGCTCGCGAAGGGGGCGTATCAGTCAATGCATATGCCAACTGATCCACCGCATTCGCGAGCAAGCCCGCTCCCACACAAGCCGCTCCCACATTTGGATCAGCGGTGTTTTCAGTTGGCGGAAGTTGCCCAAGAGAGCTGACCGTCTTCATCTACATCGACCAAGCGCTCCAGTTGCAGCGCTGCGGCATCGTCGGCGTCGGAGGCAGTCTTGAACGTCTGTCCATCGAGGATCTTGTGAAAGCGCGGTGCGCCCATGCCATCCAGCGCCTTGACGGCGATGGCGGCGCTATAGCCACCCTCTTCTTCACGCACCAAGGCGGAAACGGCTTCGTGGTGGGCAAACTCTTTACGTGCCATGTTGCAGGTCCTGGCCAATGGGAAAGGCGGCCATTCTAAAGCACTAGCCCGCCAGTTGCAGGTACTCGCCATAGGCATTGGCCGCCGAGGCGTCGGTAAAGGTCTGGAAGTCCATGCTGCGAACCACCATGTCATTCAACAACTCGGTGAAGACCATCAGCGCCGGCGAGCTGAAGTAGGCACTCATCGCCTGCTCGCTGCTCCAGAAGCCCGACACCAACCACACATCCGGGTCGGCCAGGGAGTGCTGCAACGAGAATTGCAGGCAACCCTGAGCCTGGCGGCCCGGTTCGATCAAACTGCTCAAGCGTGCACCCAGTTCGGTGCTGTACCCGGTACGGGCACGGATAAAGGCCATATGGCTCGCGGGAATGGGGGTGGACATGTTCGACTCTCCCGTTGAGAAGTGATGCTCGGCAAGCACTGTGAGGGCGTGTTGCCACAGGATCAAAGATACGGGCGCGGGTGTGGATGCGGTTAGTCAATTCCTGCTGGCTTATTGCACAATCCTGCGAGATACGTAGATATAGCAATCGGCCTGCGAAGTTTATTCCCGGCATGACTGCCGTATTTCAGGGGCATGACAGGCCCCGGCTTGCCTGATTCACGATTTTTCGCAGGATCAGGCAAGGATTGTGCAGAATCGAAATACCGCTTTTTGCAAAGCCGCCCTTAAGCTGTGCCCATCGTCAAAGCACCAGAGGATGTCCCATGTCGTCGCCCGAACTTCGCTCCAAACCCCTCGACGCCGATATGGAAAAGCAGCGCGCAGAACTCGCCGGCATCGTTCGCCGGCATACCTGGGAGGATGGTTCCTACGGCACGGCGATCACGTCGCTGTATCTCAACCGCCATAACTCCCCGCGTGAATTCACGCCGGTGCTGGTTGAACCCGCGCTGTGCATCCTCGCCCAGGGCAGCAAGGAAGTGCGCCTGGCGGATGAAGTCTTCGCCTACGACCCGCTCAATTACCTGGTGTTTTCGGTAGCGATGCCGGTGGCCGGGCGCATCCTTGATGCCACGCCGGAAGACCCCAACCTGTCGATTCGGGTGAATATCGACCCGGCACAGATCACCGCACTGATTGCCGAAGCCGGGCCGATGGGCGTGCCCCCGCGCCCGACCTCCCGAGGGATGTATGTCGACCGCCTGGACAGCCAGCTACTGGACGCCGTGCTGCGCCTGACCCGATTGCTCGACGCACCGAAAGACATCGCAATGCTCGCGCCGCTGATCAATCGGGAAATTCTCTATCGCCTGTTGCGCGGTCCACAGGGTTATCGGCTGTATGAAATCGCCGTCGCCAACAGTCAGAGCCATCGGGTGAGCCAGGCGATCACCTGGTTGAACGGCAACTACGAACAGCCCCTGCGCATTGATGACCTGGCCAAGGAAGTGAACCTCAGCGTCTCGACCTTGCACCACCGCTTCAAGGCGATGACCGCCATGAGCCCGTTGCAGTACCAAAAACAGTTGCGCTTGCAGGAGGCTCGGCGGTTGATGATCGCCGAGGGCCTGGAAGCCTCGGCGGCGGGGTATCGGGTGGGCTATGAGAGCCCATCGCAGTTCAGCCGCGAATACAGCCGGCTGTTTGGTGCGCCGCCGTTGCGGGATCTGGCCAGGTTGCGCCAGAGCGTCTAACCACGGTTATAACGCCGGATGCTAATAATGTGGCGAGGGAGCTTGCTCCCGTTGGACTGCGCAGCAGTCCCATCTTTTGGGGCCGCTTCGCGCCCCAACGGGAGCAAGCTCCCTCGCCACAAGTACTCGATCAGCTGCGGTATTGGTGGCGTTCAATCCAGGCCACGAGGCAGTTGCAAGGTCACCCGCAAACCGCCCTCCCGTAGATTCTGCAAACTCACTTCACCGCCATGGCTGTGGGCAATGTTGCGGGCGATGCCCAGGCCCAGGCCGTAACCCTGTTGCTGCCCGGCCAGGCGGAAGTGCGGTTCGAAGACCTGCTCCAGGCGCTGTTCCGGCACGCCCGGGCCTTCATCGTCGACGTGGAGGATGAACTCCGCGCCATCGTCTTCAATATGCAAATGGGCGTTCTGCCCGTACTTCAGGGCGTTGTCGATCAGGTTGCCGATGCAGCGCTTGAGCGCCAGCGGCTTGCCCGGGTACGTCGTAAGTGCCCGACCATGTTGGGTCACGCGCCCATTGCCGTTGGGCGCCAGGTACGGCTCCACCAGGCAGTCGAGTACGTGGTTGAGGTCCACCGGTTCGATGTTTTCGTGGATGTCGGTGTCCTTCACGCACTGCAACGCGCCTTTGACCAGCAACTCCAGTTCATCCAGGTCGCGGCCGAACTTGGCTTGCAGGTTCTCGTCTTCCAGCAATTCCACCCGCAACCGCAGGCGTGTGATGGGTGTGCGCAGGTCGTGGGAAATGGCGCTGAACAGCTGGCTGCGTTCGGTCAGGTAACGGCTGATGCGTTCGCGCATGGCATTGAACGCGCGGCCTACTTCCACCACTTCGCTGCCGCCGCCTTCGGCCACCGGCTCCACGTCGGCGCCCAGGGACATGTCCCGCGCCGCCCTCGCCAGGCGCTTGAGTGGGCGGCTTTGCCAGTGCACCAACAGGCCGATAAACAGCAGCAGGAAGCCGCTGGTGAGCACGATAAACCACACCTGCTGGTATGGCAGGCCTTGTTCTTCGAGGCTGGTATAGGGTTCGGGCAGCAAGGAGGCAATGTAGAGCCATTCGCCCTGGGCCAGCTGGATCTGGGTGACCAACACCGGCGGATTCACCGGTTCCAGGGTCAACGCGTAATGCGCCCAGGAACGCGGCAATTCATCGAGTTTCAAGCCGGCGTTGAAGATGCGCAGGTCTTCGGCGCTGACGAACTCCACCGAAACATGCACGTCGCTGCCCAGGGTCTGGCGCAACACTTCTTCGACAGCACCGAGCACTGCATGCTTGCGCGGGGTTTCCGGCAATACCGCCATGTCCAGGGGCTTGTCGTTGAGCGTCACCACAAACCGGGTACCGCCCATGCTGCGCAACTGGTCCAGTACCAACGGCCGGAAGGCCACCGGCAACGAGCGGAAATAACTGACGCTGGCGGTCATCGAATGCGCCAGGCTGCGGGCGGCGGTTACCAGGCCTTCAAGCTGGGTAGCGCGCAATTGCGAGACCCAGATCACGCTGGACAACGCCTGGGCAAACAGCACCGCCAACAGGGTCAGCAGCAACATCCGCCCCAGCAGCGAACGCGGTACCGGGATGCGCCGGCGCAGTTCACGCAGGCGCTCAGTGGGCATTGCCGGCAACCACGCTGGCTGCCAATTGATAGCCACTGCCGCGCACGGTGCGGATCAGCCGGGGTGGTTTTTCGGTGTCGCGCAGGCGTTGGCGCAGACGGCTGACGGCCATGTCGACAATCCGGTCCAGGGGCATCAGGTCGCGGCCACGGGTGGCGTTGCCGATGGTGTCGCGGTCGAGGATTTGCTGGGGGTGGTCGAGGAACAGTTTGAGCAGGGCAAAATCGGCGCCGGAAAGAATCACTTCCTCGCCGTCGACGTGGAACAGCCGGTGGCTGACCATGTCCAGGCGCCACTCGCCAAACACCAGCACCTCGCCGCCGCTGCGCTCCTGGCCAAACTGGCAACGCCGCAACAGGGCCTTGATACGGGCCTGCAGCTCACGGGGGCTGAAGGGTTTGCCGATGTAATCGTCGGCACCCAGCTCCAGGCCGATGACGCGGTCGGCTTCGTCGGAACTGGCGGTGAGCATGATGATCGGCACCTGGGCCTGGCGTGGGTGCTGGCGGATCCAGCGGCAGAGGCTGAAACCGTCTTCGTCCGGCAGCATCACATCAAGGATCACCAGGTCGCACGGGGCTTCGTTCATCGCCTGGCGGAACCCCGCGCCATCCGGCACGCCGCGCACCTGGAAACCGGCGCGGCTGAGGTAGGTTTGCAGCAACTCGCGGATTTCCTGGTCGTCGTCGACCAGGAGAATGGATTTACTGATTACGCTCACGGGGTCCTCCTTGTTGTTATGGCCAAGCTTAAGTCATTTGTTGCCCTTGAGGCCGCCTTCGCGAGCAAGCCCGCTCCCACATTCGACCTCATTCATCCAGTTGGAATGGGATTGAATGTGGGAGCGGGCTTGCTCGCGAAGAGGCCATCACTGCCTACGCAAATGCCTGCTCAAGCGCCACACCAGCACCTGTCAACCCTGAATACGGTGCCGTCACCAGCCACACCGGAATGCCTTTGAAGTAGTCGCTCATGCAGCCCTTGTCGCCAAAACTCCTGGCAAAACCACTCTTGATAAAGAAATCGGCAAAGCGCGGGATCACCCCACCCACGATGTACACGCCACCACGACCGCCGGTGGTCAGCACATTGTTACCGGCGACGCGGCCCAGCCAGATACTGAACTGGTCCAGCACTTCCAGGGCAATCGGGTCGCCCGCCAGGCCAGCGGCAGTGATGGCCTCGGGAGTTTCCAGAACCGCCTCGTGACCGTCCACCGCGCAGATCGCCCGGTACAACCTGGGCAAACCGCCACCGCTCAAGGCAGTTTCAGCGCTGACATGGCCGATCTCATTGTAGATGTGCTGCCACAGCTGGGCTTCACGCGGGCTGCTCACGGGCAGGTCGACATGGCCGCCCTCCCCCGGCAATGCCGCCCAACGGCCATGGCCGAGGTCGAGCAAGGTGCCGACGCCCAGGCCAGTGCCCGGGCCAATCACCACCGCAGGGCGCAACGGCTCCGGCGTGCCTTCGCACACCACGCGGAATTCGTCGGGCTTCAGGCGGGTCATGCCCAGGGCCATGGCCGAGAAATCATTCACCAGCAGCAGCTCGTCCACCTGCAAGGTCTTGCAGAACGCAGTCTTGCTCAGGCGCCAGTGATTGTTGGTGAATTTAAATTCATCTCCACTCACCGGCCCCGCGACCGACAGGCACACCGCGCCAATCGAGCCGATGGCCAGGCCTTCTTCCTTCAGATAGACCTGGATCGCCTCTTCCGGGCTCGCATGATCCGCCGTCGCATGGACGCGGATCGAATGCAGCTCCTGATCCCGCCACAACGCAAAACGGGCGTTGGTACCACCGATATCACCGACCAGCGCTAGCTTCACTTAAGTGTCTCCAAGGCAGAGGTAAAGGCGCTGGCGCCCTGCTCTGCGGAGCTTGCAGCCAAACGCATGAACGCAAACAACTCGCGACCGGCCCCCACGTTATTGCCCAGAAGGCCCGTGGCAGGCGCGCGCGCGGCAAATTCTTCGGCGTCCACCTTAAGCTCCAAGGTGCCTTTGACGCCATCCACGCGAATGATATCGCCATCGCGCACACGTGCCAGTGGCCCGCCGCTCTGGGCTTCGGGGTTGACGTGAATCGCGGCGGGAATCTTACCCGACGCGCCGGACATGCGCCCGTCTGTTACCAACGCCACTTTGAAGCCACGATCCTGCAACACGCCGAGGAACGGGGTCATCTTGTGCAATTCCGGCATGCCGTTGGAGCGCGGGCCCTGGAAACGCATCACCGCAACAAAGTCTTTTTCCAACTCACCGGCCTTGAACGCGTCGGCCAGGTCTTGCTGGTCCTGGAACACCACGGCCGGGGCTTCGACAATTTGATGTTCGAGGGCCACGGCGGAGACCTTCATCACACCCCGGCCGAGGTTGCCTTCCATTACCCGCAGGCCGCCTTCCGGAGAGAACGCACGGGCCACGGGACGCAGGATGGTTTCGTCGAGGCTTTCGATCGGGCCTTCACGCCATACCAGCTCGCCGTCCACCAGGAACGGTTCCTGGGTGTAGCGGCTCAGGCCATGACCGGCCACGGTGTTGACGTCGTTGTGCAGCAGGCCGGCTTCCAGCAGTTCGCGGATCAGGAACGACATGCCTCCCGCCGCCTGGAAGTGGTTGATGTCGGCCTTGCCGTTTGGATACACGTGGGACAGGGTCGGCACCACCTCGGAGAGGTCGGCCATGTCATCCCAGGTCAGGATGATGCCCGCCGACATGGCGATGGCCGGCATGTGCAGGGTGTGGTTGGTGGACCCACCAGTGGCGTTGAGGGCGATGATGGAGTTGACGATGGATTTCTCGTCGACGATCTCGCCGATCGGCGTGAAGCTGCCGTTGGCCTTGGTCAGGCGCGTGACCTGGTGCGCGGCTTCGCGGGTCAGGGCGTCACGCAGCGGCGTGTACGGGTTGACGAACGAGGCGCCCGGCAGGTGCAGGCCCATGACTTCCATCAGCAACTGGTTGGTGTTGGCGGTGCCGTAGAAGGTGCAGGTGCCCGGGCTGTGGTAGGACTTCATCTCCGATTCCAGCAGCTCTTCGCGAGTGGCCTTGCCTTCGGCGTAGCGCTGGCGCACGTCGGCTTTCTGTTTGTTGGAGATCCCCGACGGCATCGGGCCGCCCGGTACGAAGATCATCGGCAGGTGGCCGTAGCGCAGGGCGCCCATCATCAGGCCGGGGACGATCTTGTCGCAGATACCCAGCATCAGCGCGGCGTCGAACATGTTATGGGACAGCGCTACCGCCGTGGACATGGCAATCACTTCGCGGCTCAGCAGGCTGAGCTCCATGCCTGGCTCGCCCTGGGTCACGCCGTCGCACATGGCGGGGGTACCGCCGGCGAACTGGCCAACAGAACCGACTTCACGCAGGGCCTTTTTGATTTGCTCGGGGAAATGTTCGTATGGCTGGTGGGCCGACAGCATGTCGTTATATGACGAAACAATTGCCACGTTGGCGGCGTTCATCATGCGCAGGCTGTTTTTGTCTTCGGTGCCGCACCCGGCCACGCCGTGGGCAAAGTTGGCGCATTGCAGCTTGCCGCGCATCGGGCCGTCGCTGGCAGCGCCGCGAATGAGCGCAAGGTATGCCTCACGGGTTGCACGGCTGCGGGCGATAAGCCGTTCGGTGACCTCAAGTACGCGGGGATGCATGTATAGAACTCCAGGCTAACGGATGTGGCGACCTGAGTGTCTATGCTGGTCAAAAGCCCGCCGCGAAGAGGTTGGCAGGGTGTTGCTTGACCAATCGGACCAGTTGATTCAGGTCACTCGTTGTAGATTGAACAAAATATTGCCACTAAAAAGGCTTGTTTTCTATTTTTATGCGAATAATCTTGTAATTCTTACAACAAATCGACGACAGGCACCTTCCAATGACTCTACGTATCGCTATCAATGGTTTTGGCCGTATTGGCCGTAATGTCCTGCGCGCACTTTATACCCAAGGCTACCGTCAGGATTTGCAGATCGTCGCCATCAACGATCTCGGCGACAGCTCGATCAATGCCCACCTGCTTAAATACGACACCGTCCACGGTACTTTCGACGCAGAGGTCGCTCATGATCAGGAAAGCCTGACCGTGAACGGTGACCGGATTGCCGTGAGTGCCATTCGCAACCCGGCCGACCTGCCGTGGGCTGCGCACAAGGTGGACGTGGTGTTCGAATGCACCGGTCTGTTCACCGACCGTGACAAGGCCGCCGCCCATATTACCGCCGGCGCGCGCAAGGTGATCATCTCGGCCCCGGCCAAGGGCGCTGATGCCACCGTGGTGTATGGGGTAAACCATGACATTTTGCGTCAATCCCACCAGATCATCTCCAACGCTTCCTGCACCACCAACTGCCTGGCGCCCGTGGCCCAGGTGCTGCACCGCGAGCTGGGCATCGAAAGCGGCCTGATGACCACCATCCACGCCTACACCAACGACCAGAACCTGACCGACGTCTACCACACCGACCCGTACCGCGCGCGCTCGGCCACCCAGAACATGATCCCGAGCAAGACCGGCGCTGCCGAAGCCGTGGGCCTGGTGCTGCCGGAACTGGCAGGCAAGCTGACCGGCATGGCCGTGCGTGTACCGGTGATCAACGTGTCGCTGGTGGACCTCACCGTGCAACTGAAAAAAGAAGCCAGTGCCGAGCAGGTCAACGCGCTGCTGAAAGAAGCCAGCCAGCACTCGAGAATCCTCGGCTATAACACCCTGCCGCTGGTTTCCAGCGACTTCAACCATAACCCGCTTTCGTCGATCTTCGACGCCAATCACACCAAAGTGAGCGGCAAACTGCTGAAAGTGCTGGCCTGGTATGACAACGAGTGGGGCTTCTCGAACCGGATGCTGGATAACTGCCTGGCGCTGTGCAACGCCGAATAAACCAGCGGTACTGACCTCTCCTGCAGGAGCTGGCTTGCCTGCGATGGCATCACCGCGGTCCACCTGACAGACAGCGCGGAACGCATCGCGGGCAAGCCCGGCTCCCACACGGCCTTGCTTCATGCTCCAAAATAGCCACTTGCCATTTGCGTTGATGATAAGCATTATCATTCACTGCAAATCGGTCTGGTATCACTGTGAGCCAATCTCGTTTCAACCAAGTCTTCCTCACCCAACGGGTGATTTTGCTGCGCACCTTGCAGCGGATGGTGAATAACCACAGCACCGCCGAGGACCTGTTGCAGGAAACCTACCTGCGCGTTACCCGGGCCCTGAGCGAGCGGCCGATCGACCACCTCGAACCCTTTGTCTACCAGACGGCGCGCAACCTGGCGCTGGACCACCTGCGCGCCCGCAGGATTCAGGCCCGCACCCTGCAGGAAGATGTCCCGCTGGACGTCCTGCAAAGCGTCGCCTCCCCCGTCAGCACCCCCGAAGACGCGACACAGGCCGAGCAATTGCTCGAGCACCTGAGTGTCAGCCTCGGCCAGTTGAGCGCCCGCCAGCAGCAGATATTCATCCTCAGCCGCCTGCACGGTTGCAGCTATCAGGAGATCGCCGACAAGCTCGACGTGTCCCTGAGCACCGTGCAGAAGGAACTGAAACTGATCATGGCCATCTGCATAGGTGTGGCCGAAAGACTGGATCGCCCTTAAGCTTTGGCGGCACAGTCTGTAGGACTATTGATTAAAACGTGGCGAAGACCCGAGGAACACCGTGACGGAACCGAATAAACGGCACCCCCATGAGCTGGCTCATGAGGTGTTGCAAGACGCGGCCATGGACCAAGCCCTCGACTGGCTGATCGCCTTGCAGTGCCCGCAACCCGGGCAGCAGGCGGAATTTGAAGCCTGGCTCGCCAACGACCCGTTAAACGCCGAAGCCTTCATCAAGGCCCAGACTGCCTGGAGCGGAGCGCCCGTTCACAGCGCTGCCGTCGCCCTGAATGCGCCACGCAAACCCAGCGCCTGGCGCCGTATCAAACCGCACTGGAAGCCCCTGGCCACTGCCGCCGTGTTGCTGCTGGGCCTGTTCAGCTTCAGCAACCTGCCTATGCGCCTGCAGGCCGACCATCTGACCGTGGTGGGCGAACGCCAACGCCTGCAGCTGGACGATGGCTCGAAAGTGTTGCTCAACACCAACTCAGCCTTCTCCAGCAGCATCAAGGACCACCAGCGCATCGCCCGCTTGTATCAGGGCGAGGCGTTTTTCGAAGTGCTGCCCAGCCGTGGCCTGCCCCTGGAAATCGACGCCGGCCCGGTGCGCGCCAGCGTGAGGGACACCTCTTTCGCGGTGCGCTACTTGAACGGTGAAGCCCAGGTTCAGGTACAGCGCGGTGATGTCGACCTGAGCAACACGTTTGACGACGCGCGGGTGCGCCTGAGCGCCGGTGAAAGTATCCGCATCGGGCCCAAGGGCTTCGGCCAACCGGCCAAGCTCGACACCACCAAGGACCTGGCCTGGGTCGACGGCCGGCTGATCTTCGAAAACTGCCCGATGAGCGAAGTGCTGGCCGAATTGCGTCGCTACTACCCCGGCTGGATCGTCAACAACAACGACAGGCTGGCCAGCGTGGCCGTCACCGGCAATTACCGGCTCGACCAGCCGCTCGACGTGGTGCGCTCCCTGGCCCACATCACCTCGGCCAAGCTCTCGGAATACCCGGCGCTGGTGATCCTGAACTAAATGAGAATTATTTTTACTCGATAGCCAGCGACGATACGTCTCGTTATAGCCAATGCAACTGATTCCTATTTGATTCAGTGCGCAACTATAAGATTCGTACCTTCCGGAGCGCTCTCGATGTCGTCTCGTTTCAACCGCCGGTCCTCTTCGCCCGTTCGCCGCCAGGGCTTGTCGCTGCTGACGGCCGCAATCCTGTTGGCCGGTGCGCCCGTCATGGCTGCCACCGCCGCCGAGCCTGCCAGCCGCAGCCAGGGCAATTACAGCTTCAGCATCGAGCAGCAATCCCTGGTCTCGGCGCTGAACGCCTTCACCGCGGTGACCGGCTGGCAAGTCGGCCTGCCGGCAGAACTGGGCCAGGGTGTGTCGTCCCCTGGCGTGCGCGGCTCATTGCCGGCGGATAAAGCCCTGGACCAGCTGTTGGTGGGGACCAACCTGGGCTATCGCAAACTGGGCAACAGCAACATCGTGCTGGAAAAACGCGTCGCCGTCGGTGCCATCACCCTGCAACAGATGACCATCAGTGCCACCCGCCAGGAACAGGCCGTGGACAGCGTGCCCAGCACCGTGACCGTGCACGACCGCGAAGAACTGGACCGCCAGAACGTCAACACCATCCGCGAACTGGTGCGTTATGAGCCAGGTGTTTCGGTGGGCGGTGCCGGCACCCGCTCCGGCAATGCCGGCTACAACATTCGCGGGATCGACGGCGACCGCATCCTGACCCAGGTGGACGGCGTCGAAGTCCCCGACAACTTCTTCAACGGCCCCTACGCCAAGACCCGCCGCAACTACGTCGACCCGGAAATCGTCAAGCGCGTGGAAATCCTGCGCGGCCCGGCCTCGGCCTTGTACGGCAGCAGCGCCATCGGCGGCGCGGTGAGCTACTTTACCCTCGACCCCAACGACATCATCAAGCCCGGGCAGGACTACGGCGCACGCCTGAAGACCGGCTACAGCTCCGCCGATGAGAGCTGGCTGACCTCCGGCACCGTCGCCGGTCGCGTGCAGGACTTCGACGGCTTGCTGCACCTGAGCCAGCGCAACGGTCACGAGATGGAATCCTACGACGGCAATAACGCCACCGGCCTGGCCCGCACCGGCGCCAACCCGGAAGATGCGCGCACCACCAACGTGCTGGCCAAACTGGGTTGGAACTACGGCGAAGACAACCGCCTGGGCCTGACCTACGAGAAGTTCAAGGACGATCGCGACACCAACCTGAAAAACGCAGTGGGTGGCCCGTTTGTCGGTGGCCAGGGCTTCAACTTCTACCGCGGCCGCACGGGCAACGACACCATCACCCGCGAACGCTTCGGCATCGAAAACAAGTTCGCCCTCGACTCGCCGATTGCCGATCACATCAAGACCAGCCTCAACTACCAGATCGCCAAGACCGACCAGACCACCGCAGAAATCTACCAGCCATCGCGCAAGGTATTGCGCACCCGCGAGACCCTGTACGAAGAGAAGCAGTGGGTATTCGACGCGCAGTTGGACAAGGCTTTCAGCATCGGCGAAACCGACCATGTCGTGACCTACGGCACCACCCTCAAGCAGCAGAAAGTCACCGGTTCCCGTGAGGGCGCCGCGACCTGCCTGGCGGTCGGCGCAGGCTGCACCGCCATCGGTGCACCAAGCCCGTCGGCCGCCGACAGCGTGAAAAAAGCCAGCGACTTCCCCGACCCGACCATCAACTCCTACGCGCTGTTTGCCCAGGACCAGATTGCCTGGGACAAGTGGACCTTCCTGCCCAGCGTGCGTTACGACTACATCCAGCTCAAACCCAAGCTGACCCAGGAATTCCTCAATACCGTTGACCCGACACGCATCTACGACCACAGCGATTCGGAAAAGAACTGGCACCGTGTAACGCCAAAATTCGGCATCACTTATGCCCTGACCGAGCAATACACCTGGTTCGGCCAATACGCCGAAGGCTATCGCACACCGTCGGCCAAGGCCTTGTATGGCCGCTTTGAAAACCTGCAGCAGGGCTACACCGTCGAACCCAACCCGGACCTCAAGCCGGAAAGCAGCCGGGGCGTCGAAACCGGGATTCGCGGCAACTTCGACTCGGGCTCGTTTGATGTGGCGGTGTACTACAACAAGTACCGTGATTTCATCGACGAAGATGCCTCGGTTGCCGGTGGCACCGTCCAGCAGTTCGAAGCCAACAACATCAAGCACGCCACCATCAAGGGAGTGGAGGCCAAGGGCCGCTTGAGCCTCGACGCATTCGGCGCACCGCAGGGCCTGTATACCCAAGGCTCGATTGCCTACACCTACGGGCGCAATGACGACAACGGCGAACCGTTGAACAGCGTCAACCCGCTCAAGGGCGTGTTCGGCCTGGGCTATGACCAGCAGAACTACGGTGCGCTGGTCAGCTGGACCCTGGTCAAGAAACAGGACCGCGTCGACAGCACCACCTTCTTCGCCCCTGACGGCAACAGCGCCAACGGCCCGTTCAAGACCCCGGGTTTCGGCATCGTCGACCTGACCGGCTTCTACAAGGTCACCAACGACGTGACCATCAACGGCGGCCTGTACAACCTGACGGACAAGAAATACTGGAACTGGGATGACGTGCGCAGCTACGACAGCGTCGGCGAAGCCGGTGTGACCGGCCCGGCCAACCTCGACCGCCTGACCCAGCCGGGCCGCAACTTTGCGATCAATCTGATCTGGGACATCTGATCCATGGAGCCTCACCCCGGCGCGATTTAATCTGCGCCGGGGTGAGGATTTTTTACTGTGACGCGTCTTCTGGTTCGTCTAGTTCATAACAGCCTGGCAACCAGACGCTTTCTCTTCTCAAGGACTCCCCGATGACCGCCTCCCCTACCGCAGAACGTGCAGCCCTGCGCTCCCAGCGCCTGAACCAGATCACCAATGAACCGCATACCAAGCTCGATGCGTTGGTGAAGGCCCATGCACCGTTTGAAACCCAGGCCAACTTCGCCCGCTTCGTGGTCGCGCAGTACCTGTTCCAGTCGGAGCTGGTGGCGCTGTACAACGATGCCGAGTTGATCAAGATCGTCCCTGACCTCGCCGAACGCTGCCGTGCCGAAGCGGCCAAGCTGGACCTGGGCGACCTGGACACCGAAGTACCGGCACCGGTGGCCGGCGCGGTGAAAAACCCGAGCAAGGCCGAAGCCCTGGGCTGGCTGTTCGTGTCCGAAGGCTCCAAGCTGGGCGCCGCGTTCCTGATCAAGCGTGCCGTGGGCCTGGGTTTGAGCGAAACCTTCGGTGCCCGTCACCTGGGCGAGCCTGCGGGGGGTCGCGCTGAAGGCTGGAAGCGCTTCACCCGCACCCTCGACGCGCTGGAATTCAGTGCCGAAGAAGAAGCCGAAGTGGAGAAAGGCGCGATTGATGCGTTCGTGCGCTTCACCGTGTTGCTGGAACAGGCGTACGCTAGCGCCCCTGAACTGGCCTGATTCCCTGATTGGAATGCAATCAAATGTGGGAGCGGGCTTGCTCGCGAAGTCCGGTCTACATGGAATCAAGCGTCGCGAAACAACCAAGGCTGGCTGGCCCGGTGTTTGGTTTCAAACGCGGCAATCGCATCGCCGTCCTGCAAGGTCAGGCCGATGTCGTCCAGGCCATTGATCAGGCAGTGCTTGCGGAAGGCGTCCACTTCAAAGTGATACAC
>NZ_JACARZ010000046.1:0-67688 GCF_013386315.1 Pseudomonas sp. P7779
TGCGGCGTTGCAGGATGCCGGGCTCGCCGTGCAGTCCCTGGCTTGCCTGCTGGCGGCTGAAACGGAGATGGCCGATTCGTCATTGCACGAAGCGGCGTTGGAGCTGGGCGTGCCATTGCGCTTCGCCGATCTGGCGCCTCAGGCGGACATCGCGATCACGGTGGCCGAGGCTCCTCTGGACCCGTCCCTGATCGGTCGTCCCCGTGGCCGCCTCGCGGTGATCGGTCTGGGCCCCGGCGCTGCCGAACTGATGGTACCGGCAGTAAAAGCCGAGCTGGCCCGCTGCACCGACGTGCTGGGTTACGAAACCTATGTGCGCATGGCCGGGCCGTTCCGCGCGGACCAGATCCAGCATTGCACCGACAATCGCGAAGAGATGCAGCGCGCGCGTCATGCCTTTGAGCTGGCGGCGCAGGGGCGTTCGGTGGTGGTGGTGTCTTCGGGTGACCCCGGTGTATTTGCCATGGCCGCTGCGGTGATCGAAGCCTTGCACGAGTCCGGCGACCCGGCCTGGCATCAGGTCGACCTGGAGATTTTGCCGGGCGTGTCGGCATCCCTCGCCACGGCGGCCCAGGCAGGTGCACCGCTGGGGCATGACTTCTGTGTGATGTCACTGTCGGACAACCTCAAACCCTGGTCGATCATCGAGAAGCGCCTGGACCTGGCGTCCCAGGCCGACCTGGCGCTGGCGTTCTATAACCCGATTTCCCGTGCGCGGCCCTGGCAGTTGGGACGCGCCCTGGAAATCGTCGCGCAGCACCGCACGCCTGAAACACCGGTGGTATTGGGCCGTGACATCGGTCGCCCGGGCCAGACCCTGCGAGTCACCACCCTGGGGCAACTGACGCCGGAGCAGGTGGACATGCGCACCATGGTGCTGATCGGTTCGTCCACCACCTGCGTCTTTGCGCGGGCAGGTGGTGGCGAGTGGGTCTACACGCCACGTTGGTACGGCGAGAAACCCGCCTCCTGAAAACAACGGCGGCCCCGCCATGGGGCCGCCTTGAAACGTCAGTCATTGATGCCGGAAAGGTCTGCTTGCCGAGGTTTTTTTGCATCGGCTCAAGTCATACCTTTCTCTACGGCTTGAAGAAAAGCACGGCGCTTTTGTGTGCCGCCGCCTCATCCCCAGCGTTTACTCAGCTGCGCCGCCTGCAGTGATTTTTCCTGCGGGTCGTGGCGCGTCCCGTGGTCAATTTCCAGCAGCTCAAAATCCCCGGCAAGTCGACTAGTGTTGGCGTTGAGCCCCATGTTGGGGGTTATGGAGAAATGGCTATGGAGCGAAACAACAAACGGATCAACAGCGCAAAAAGGAGGAAGCTGATTGCCGCTTACCGGCTTCCGGGCGCGCCCGGCCTGGCGTCGGGGTTGAGCGCGCCGGTGAAGCCCGAGGCGGATGATGAGCTGGACGCGGCGGTGGTGAACAACAGCGTCATGTCGTTTGTGCAAGGCATGACCAGCCTCAACAAGGAGTACACCCGCAAAAGCTATTTGCTGGCGAGCAGCTACGTCAGCGATGTGCTGCGGGTCGCCCGGGGCACAGAGGCCTGGTACAACGAATTCATCAAGGTCATGAGCAGCCTCGGCTGGATGCCGGTCAGGAGCAGTTTCGAGCGGGTGTACACCTCTCGCAAGGGGCTGTCGGTACAGCTGGCGGCGCTGAACCTGATGGCGGCCACCGTGGCCTCGACGTTTCTGTCGGGGCCGCTGATCAGTGTATTGCCCAAACGGGTGGCGGAGGCGGTTGAAGCCTTGAAGCAGCTCCCGGCCTCATTTGAGTTATTCAAGCGAAATACCACCACGCGTGACGGTGGCGATTTCGGCTTGGCGTCCTGCTCGGAAATCGCCGGGGAAGTTTCGATGGTGCTGGTGACGTACAGCTCCCACGGCGTCAGCAAGCAACTGGGCATACCGTTTCTGGAGTGGGACAGTGCATCCGTCGAGGCCTTCAGTGGCCGCACGTGCCTGGTGCTGAACAGCTCGGTGGTCAACGAAGACACGATTCAACTGCTGCGGGACAGCGCAGGGGACAAGGTCCGCCTGGCTATCGCCAACTACAGGATTTGATCTACGGCACCAGGTAACCGCGTACACCGGTGAAGATGATTTGTGCGGCCAGGGCGCACACGAACAGCCCCATCAACCGGCTGACAATCTGCAAGCCCTGGTCGCCGAGGATGCGTTCGATACGGTTGGACAGGTACAGCACCACGCCCACCGTCAGGCTGGCCAGGGCGATACTGAGGATCGCGGTAATCTTGTCGTCCCAGTGCGGCTGGCTGACGCCCATCACCAGCAGCGCACCGATGGTGCCGGGGCCGACGGTCAGGGGAATGGTCAGCGGCACGATGGTCACGTCCTGCTGCACGTTGTCGGTCTGCACCGCTGACTTGCCCTGGGCCATGCCCAGGGCCGAGATGAACAGCACACTGCCGGCGCCGATGCGGAAGGCGTCGACGGTGATGCCGAACACACTGAAAATCACCCGGCCGAACAGGTAGAGCAACACGCTCGATACCAGGGTGGCGAGGGCCACTTTCCAGGCCAGGCGCCGCCGCTCCTTGCTGGAGTAACCGCGAGTCAGGCTGATAAAGCAGGAGAGCACGAAGAAGGGGCTGTAGAGCACCAGCATCTTCAGGTAAACGCTGAATAGCACATGGAGCATGGGCGCGGCTCGCGGCGGGGACGAGTGGGGAGTCTATCAGGCGCCACGGAACAAATGTGGGAGCTGGCTTGCCTGCGATAGCGGTGTATCAGCCAAAAAATCAGGTGTCTGATGCACCGCTATCGCAGGCAAGCCAGCTCCCACAGGGAGAGCGTATTTCAGGTCAGGTAGGTGCGTGCTCTGGCCGCTGTTGGCGCTGTGCCACCCAGTACTCCACCAGCTCGCGCAATTGCGACAACTCCACCGGCTTGGCCATGTGCCCGTCCATCCCGGCCTGGCGTGCACGCTCTTTATGTTCCGAAAGAATGTGCGCGGTGAGTGCCACGATTGGCGTACGAATCCGCTGGTTGCTGACCTCCCATGCCCGCAGTTGCTGGGTCGCGGAGAAGCCGTCGAGGATCGGCATTTCACAGTCCATCAACACCAGGTCGTAGCGCTGGGCCTTCATTGCCTGCAGGGCTTCTTCGCCGTTGCTGGCGGTGTCCGGCTGCAGGTTGAGCTTGCCGAGCATGCCGCGAATCACCTTGGTGGAGATGCTGTTGTCCTCCGCCACCAGGATCCGGAAGTCACTCGGCACGGTCACCGGGGCCGGCGCGCTGATCGCCGGCTGGCGTGGTTGCACGGAGCCCTTGCTGCGCTGGGTCAATTCATCGGCAAGGGTGGTCTTGAGGGTATAGCCGGCCACGGGTTTGGCGAGGATGCGCTTGATCCCGCAGTTGCGCGCGATGATCTTGCTCGGCGCATTGCTGATGCCGGTGAGCATGATCAGCAGGATGTCGTGGTTCAGGCTCGGGTCTTCCTTGATCTTCGCCGCCAGTTGCATGCCGGTCATGCCGGGCATGTTCTGGTCCAGCAGCACCACGTCGAAATAGTCCCGCAGGTGCGCCTTGGTGCGCAGCAGCGCCAGGGCTTCCTTGCCCGAAGGCACGGCGCTCACGTTCAGGCCCCAGGCCGTGCATTGCTGCACCAGCACTTTGCGGCAGGTGTCGTTGTCGTCCACCACCAGCACGCGCGCGCCCTTGAGCGGGCCGTCGAGGTCGGAGGTCGGGTGCTCCAGGCGTTCCGGGTCCAGCGGCAAGGTCAGCCACAGGGTGCTGCCTTGCTGGCTGCCACTCTTGATGCCGAATTCGCCGTTCATCAACAGGATCAGCTGGCGGGCAATGACCAGGCCCAGATGGCCGCTCAGGCGGGTGGCAGAGAGGAAGTTCTTGCTGTGCAACTCGCTGTGCAGCAGGGCGTCGCGCTCGGCGGGTTCCATCGGCAGGCCGCTGTCTTGCACGGCAATGCGCAGGCGCGGTTTGCTGCTGCGCTCGTCCAGTGCGACGACGATCAGTACTTCGCCTTCATCGGTTTTTTGCAGGGCATTTTCCAGCAGGCTCAACAGTGCCTGGCGCAGCCGCGTCGGGTCGCCGCTGATCACCCGGGGTACCTGGGGCTGGATAAAGCTGATCAGCTCGACGTTCTGCTGCTCGGCCTTGGCGCGGAAAATACTCAGGCAGTCTTCGATCAGCGCGTTGAGGTCGAACTGCACATCGTCCAATTCGATCTGCCCGGATTCCAGCTTGGAGATGTCGAGAATCTCGTTGATCAGGGTGAGCAGTTCGTTGCCGGCGCTGTGGATGGTTTGCACGTAGTCGCGTTGCTTGACTGAAAGCGGGGTGCCCAGCAGCAGTTCGGTCATGCCCAGCACGCCGTTCATGGGGGTGCGGATTTCGTGGCTGATCTTCGCCAGGAATTCGGCCTTGGCGGCGATTTCGGCGTTGCTGGCCGCCAGGTCGCGGCTGAGGCTGAAGTTGTCTTCGGTGATGGCGCGCTGGCGTTCGCCCAGGGCCAGGCTCATCAACAGGCCACTGAGGCAGATAAAGCCGAGCAGGGTGATGATCAAGCCTTGTGGCGGCACCAGCGTCAGGCCCAGCAAGGCCGGGAGAATAATCAGCGTGCCGATGTTGAAGATCACCATCGCCAGCATGAACAGGCGCGCCGGGCGGTAGCCCTTTTGCCAGTGATAGGCCGAGACGAACAACATGCTCAGGCCGGCCAGCGCCACCAGGGCGTAGGTGATGATGTTCAGGGGCAAGGTGTTGACGAACAGCAGCAACAGGCCGGTCAGGACGATCAGCAGGATATCGGCCATCAACAGCTTGTTCAGCGGATGCGGGCCCAGTGGCGCAAAGAAGCGGTAGGCAAACATCAGCCCGCACGGCGCGGTCAGCAGCAGGGCGAGGTAGGCACCGGGGGTTTGTACCGCGTGCCAGTTCGGCAACCACGGGCCCAGCACGTTGAGCAGCAGCGCAAGGCTCAGCAGCAACAGCAATTCGCAGGCGGCGAGCCACAGGCTGCTGCGGGAGCGATGGTAGGCGTAGCGGGTGAGGTTGTGCAGGATCAGCATCACCAGGCAACCGAACAGCAGCCCGTAGATCAGCGTCTGGTTCTGGTTGGCCGCAGCCAGCACGGCCGGCTCAAGGGTGATGTAGGGGCGCAGCTCGTGTTCCGAGACCATGCGCAGGTACACGTCCAGCGGCTTCTGGCTTTGCGGCATCGGCAGCATGAAGTCGCTGCTGGGCAGCGGGCGCTCGGCCTGGGGCTGGCGGGTGCCGGTAGCTTCCTGCTCCACCAGGGTGTCGCCGTCGAGTACATACAGGTTCAGGTGTGACAGGTCAGGGGCGAATACCCGCAGCACTTGCTCGTGTTTGCCGGGTTGCAGCCTGAAGCGTACCCACAACGCACCGTCCGGTTGCGCGGCGGTAATCCGGTCCAGTTCGATGGGGCTGAATTGATTGATGTAGCGGGGCGAGCGGATGTCGCTCAGTTGCAGATCGGCCTGTTCATCAAGCAATACTGCCCAGCCACTGCCTTGTGCGGCGGCCTGGGCCGGGAGCAAGCAGAGCAAGGTCAGCAGACTGACAGTGAAACCTATGGCGATCCTGAGCCAGCGCACGGCGAAATCCCTTCGTAGGTTGATGCATGGGTATAACTATGCGCGGGGCCACAAGCGTAGGGCAAGGGCCGGAGGCCCCTGCCTAACCGAACGGATAGCTGTTTACTGACTTTCGCCACGCTCACGGGCAATGGCGCGGTAGCCAATGTCGGTGCGGTAGAAGCAGCCTTTCCAGTCGATCTTCGCCGCCAGCTTGTAAGCCTGTTGCTGGGCGGCATCTACGCTGCTGCCCATGGCGGTTGCGCACAGTACGCGACCACCGGCGGTGACGACCTTGCCATCCTTGAGCGCGGTGCCCGCGTGGAACACCTTGCCTTCCAGCGTAGCAGCCGCGTCCAGACCTTCAATCACATCGCCCTTGGCGTAGTCGGCCGGGTAGCCGCCGGCGGCCAGCACGATGCCGACGCTCGGGCGCGGGTCCCACTGGGCTTCGACCTTGTCCAGGGCCTGGGCCAGCGCAGCTTCAACCAACAGCACCAGGCTCGATTGCAGGCGCAGCATCACCGGTTGGGTTTCCGGGTCGCCGAAGCGGCAGTTGAACTCGATGACTTTCGGATTGCCGGCCTTGTCGATCATCAAGCCGGCGTACAGGAAACCGGTGTACACATTGCCTTCGTCGGCCATGCCGCGCACGGTTGGCCAGATGACCAGGTCCATCACGCGCTTGTGCACTTCGGCAGTCACTACCGGAGCAGGGGAGTAAGCGCCCATGCCGCCCGTGTTCGGGCCGCTGTCGCCGTCACCCACACGTTTGTGGTCCTGGCTGGTGGCCATCGGCAGTACGTTCTTGCCGTCGACCATCACGATGAAGCTGGCTTCTTCGCCGTCGAGGAACTCTTCGATCACCACGCGCGAACCGGCTTCACCGAAAGCGTTGCCGGCGAGCATGTCGCGCACGGCGTCTTCGGCTTCAGCCAGGGTCATTGCGACGATCACGCCTTTACCGGCGGCCAGGCCGTCGGCCTTGATCACGATCGGTGCACCGACTTCACGCAGGTAGGCCAGGGCCGGCTCGATCTCGGTGAAGTTCTGGTAGTCGGCGGTCGGGATCTTGTGGCGCGCCAGGAAATCCTTGGTGAAGGCTTTCGAGCCTTCCAGCTGGGCAGCGCCGGCGGTTGGGCCGAAGCAGTCCAGGCCGCGGCTGCGGAACAGGTCCACAACGCCAGCTACCAAGGGCACTTCCGGGCCGACGATGGTCAGGGAAACGTTTTTCTCGGCAAAGTCCGCCAGTTGCTCAAGGGCCAACACGTCGATGGCGACGTTTTCGCACTTGGCTTCAATGGCGGTACCGGCGTTGCCGGGGGCGACGAAAACTTTCTGGACACGTGGGTCCTGGGCAACTTTCCAGGCCAGGGCGTGTTCACGGCCACCGCTGCCAATGATCAAAACATTCATTTCAAAAACCTCGGATGACGCTGAATTCTGACCGTTCCCACGCTCTGCGTGGGAATGCCTCTTGTGACGCTCTGCGTCAAGCTTTGGGACGCGGAGCGTCCCGGGCTGCATTCCCACGCAGAGCGTGGGAACGAGCAATCAGTGACGGAAGTGGCGCATGCCGGTGAAGACCATGGCAATGCCGGCTTCATCAGCCGCTGCAATCACTTCTGCGTCACGCATCGAGCCGCCCGGTTGGATCACGGCGGTAACACCGGCTTTCGCGGCGTTGTCCAGGCCATCACGGAACGGGAAGAATGCGTCGGACGCCATCACCGAACCGGCGACCTGCAAGCCGGCATGTTCTGCCTTGATCGCAGCGATGCGTGCCGAATTCACGCGGCTCATCTGGCCCGCGCCGACACCGATGGTCTGGCGGTTCTTGGCGTAGACGATGGCGTTGGATTTAACGTACTTGGCGACTTTCCAGGCGAAGATCAGGTCGTTGATTTCCTGTTCGGTCGGGGCGCGCTTGGTCACCACTTTCAGATCGGCGCTGCCGATCATGCCGATGTCGCGGCTCTGTACCAGCAAGCCGCCGTTGACGCGCTTGTAGTCCCAGGCAGCGGCACGCTCGGCCGACCACTCGCCGCACGCCAGCAGGCGCACATTGGCCTTGGCGGCAACGATGGCGCGAGCCTCTTCACTGACGGATGGCGCGATGATCACTTCAACGAACTGACGCTCGACGATCGCCTTGGCGGTCTCGGCGTCCAGCTCACGGTTGAAGGCGATGATGCCGCCGAAGGCCGACTCGGTGTCGGTGGCGTAGGCCAGTTCGTAGGCCTGGCGGATACCGCCTTCAGCGTCCGGGCTCACGGCCACGCCGCACGGGTTGGCGTGCTTGACGATCACGCAGGCTGGCTTGACGAAGCTCTTCACACATTCCAGCGCGGCGTCGGTGTCGGCCACGTTGTTGTACGACAGCTCTTTGCCTTGCAGTTGGGTCGCGGTGGCGATGCCGACTTCAGCAGGCTTGGCCTCAACGTAGAACGCCGCGCTCTGGTGCGGGTTCTCGCCGTAGCGCATTTCCTGGGCCTTGATGAACTGGCTGTTGAAGGTGCGCGGGAACTGGCTGCGACCTTCTGTGCTCAGGGTTTCAGCGGCCTGGTTCACGGTGCCCATGTAGTTGGCGATCATGCCGTCGTAGGCAGCGGTGTGTTCGAAGGCCTTGAGCATCAGGTCGAAGCGCTGGGCGTAGGTCAGGCCGCCGGCTTTCAGGCTTTCCAGTACGTTGGCGTAGTCGCTGGCGTTCACCACGATGGCCACGTCTTTGTGATTCTTGGCTGCCGAGCGAACCATGGTCGGGCCGCCGATATCGATGTTTTCGATGGCGGTCGGCAGGTCGCAGCCTGGCTTGTTGATGGTGGCTTCGAACGGGTACAGGTTAACGGCCACCAGGTCGATCGGCTTGATGCCGTGCTCGCTCATGATGGCGTCGTCGATACCGCGACGACCGAGGATCCCGCCGTGGATTTTCGGGTGCAGGGTCTTGACCCGACCGTCCATCATTTCTGCGAAACCGGTGTAGTCCGCCACTTCCACTGCGGCCACGCCGTTGTCCAGCAGCAGTTTGAAGGTCCCGCCGGTGGAGAGAATCTCCACGCCCAGGGCTTCCAGCTCCCGGGCAAATTCGAGGATCCCGGTCTTGTCGGAGACACTGATCAAGGCACGGCGGATCGGCAGGCGGGTAGTCTGGTCGGTCATTTCAATTTCCATCAAAAGCAAAGGAGTCAGCAAAAAAGGCGTCCGTTTTTACGCGGGCGCCTTTCTGGTTTGATTGAATGCTTACAGCAAATCGTACTGCTTGAGTTTCTTGCGCAGCGTGCCACGGTTCAGACCGAGCAGCTCACTGGCCTTGGTCTGGTTGCCCTTGACGTAGTTCATCACGCTTTCGAGCAACGGCGCTTCGACTTCGGAGAGCACCAGGTTGTACACGTCCGTGACGGCAGCGCCCTCAAGGTGGGCGAAATAATTGTGCAGCGCCTTCTCGACACTCCCGCGAAGGGTCTGGCCTTCTTCGCTCGGCGTGTTGAGGTGCTGTTTCAAATTGACGTTGTCGCTCACGGGTGTTGTTCCACTCACTAAAGTCTCGGTCATCATCGTCATGCGGCCACCCCTTCTCCGTCCCCTGTCACCAGGCTCTTGTAACGCTCGGAGAAGAACTCACGAACGTTGGCGCACTGTGCTTCCGTATCATCCAAACGATTGAAGTGGGCGCGAAACTCCCTGGCGCCCGGCAAGGTTGCGAGATACCAGCCCACATGCTTGCGAGCAATGCGTACTCCCATCACGTCTCCGTAGAAGGCGTGCAGGGCGGCCAGATGCTCTAGCAGAATACGTTCCACCTCGATCAGCTCCGGTGCCGGCAAGGTTTCGCCGGTACGCAGAAAATGCTCGATCTCACGAAAAATCCACGGCCGCCCCTGGGCAGCCCGGCCAATCAACAGGCCATCGGCGCCGGTCGCGTGCAGCACGCGCCGGGCTTTCTCGGCTGAGTCGATGTCGCCGTTGGCAAAGACGGGAATCGACACCGCCTGCTTGATCGCGGCAATGGTGTCGTACTCGGCTTCACCGGTGTAAAGGTCGGCGCGGGTGCGGCCATGCACCGCCAGCGCTGTAATGCCCGCCTGCTCGGCGATCTTCGCCACCGTCAGGCCATTCTTGTTGTCCCGGTCCCAACCGGTGCGGATCTTCAGGGTGACCGGCACATCCACTGCAGCGACAACGGCATGCAGGATCTCGCTCACCAACTGCTCATCCTTCAACAGGGCAGAACCTGCGGCCTTGTTGCAGACCTTCTTGGCCGGGCAACCCATGTTGATATCAATAATCTGCGCCCCCAACTCCACGTTGGCCCGGGCCGCATCCGCCAGCATCTGCGCATCACCGCCGGCGATCTGTACCGAGCGGGGCTCGGGATCACCTTCGTGGATCATGCGCATCCGCGATTTGCGGGTGTTCCACAGGCTCATGTCGCTGGTGACCATTTCCGAGACTACAAGCCCTGCGCCCAAACGCTTGCAAAGCTGACGAAAGGGCTGGTCGGTGACGCCCGCCATCGGGGCGAGGATCAAGCCGTTGTGCAATGTGTATGGGCCGATGCGTACCGCCGACATAGGACTTCCCTGTTGTGGGGCCGGATCATTAGAGTTCGAAAAAGGGTTGGCATGATACCCGCTCTCGATGACTGGATAAAGGCTGAATTGGATAAAATCTGAGCAGTTATTTTCTTATCGCCGCAGGTTTGGTCAAAGGCGATGCAGTCAATAATCTGCCGTCAAGCACCGGCCAGGCAGCCGTTTCACTCGGGGGAGTGGAAGCTCAGGCTGTAATTCACCGCTTTGTTGCCCGGGTCGAGGATGTCCAGGGCAATGTGGATCGGCGTCTGGGAGGGCATCTCGGTCACGCCAGCCAACTCGCCGCTGAGGTATTCGGCGGGTTTGAAGCGACGACTGGCGATCATATTCCCGTTCATGTCGGCAAAGCGTAGCTCCAGCAGCGGGAACGGTTGGGAGAATGTCGCGCGGTTATAGATGATCGCGTCCACCACCAGGGCACCGGCAAACTCCGGGTGGCTGCGCACCACCAGGTTGCTGCTCTTGATGTGGGCGATATCGACCCGGGATGGCACGGTGCAGCCCAGTTTCGGGCACAGTTCCTGGAACCATGGGCGGTAGGCGTCCTGGCGTGCCAGGTCGTCGAATTGGTAGGCGACGTATTGTCCCGCCAGGCCGGCGGCGGCCAGCAGCACCAGCAAGCCCCAGAACAGGCGGCGGCCCCAGCCGGAGGAACGCTTCCGGGAATACAGGTGCAGCGGGTCGTCTTCCAGGTCCGAAAGCAGGTCGTCGTGGGCGCCAGCCTCGGGGCGAGGGCGCTTGCGTTTGGGCTGCGGGCGTTCCGGTTGTTCGGGTTCCGGCTCGTCTGCTACGGCGGTTACCGGTGGGTCGAGTTCGTCATCGGTGGTGCTTGTGTGTAGCGGTGGTTCGTCGTCCGGCTCGACCGCTTCAAACGACATCGACGGTTCGGTGCGCTTGGGTTTGCCTGGGCTTGCCTTGGCCGGTTGCGGTTCCTCGTCGGCCGTTTGCGGGGCTTGGGCCCGTTCATCCCGGGGTTCGCTGAACAGGCTGGAGGCCCATTGCTCTTCCTCGGCCTTGGCCGTATCACGGCTGGCGCTGAGGGCATCTTCCTTTTGCCGACGATCGGCGCCGGGCTGGCGACGGTCGGCACCCACGGGTTGGGTGTGCTGGATCTCGCGGCGTTCCAGCTTGGCCAGTTCTACGTCGAGGTCCAGGTTATCCAGGTCCAGCTCTTCGGCGGTCCATTGCTTCTGGCTGATGGCTCGCGGCGCTTGGGGTGGCGGTTCTACGGCTGCCGGCGGCTCTGCCGCAGGTGGTGCCTGGGGCGCGGGCGCATTGGCGCGCTGCTCCAGCAGTTGGCGAGCGGCATTGAACACTTGCAGGCACGACCCACAGCGCACCACGCCACGGGCCACGCTCAATTGAGCGTGGTTGACGCGAAAGCGTGCTTGGCAGTGTGGGCACTGGGTGACGAAACTGTCGGTCATGCGGCCATCCGATTCATGCAGGCGCTCATTCTAGCGCCGACGACCACTGATGCGTACCCAGCCATCGCGGTTGGCGATCGGATCCAGCTCAAAATCCTGGGCGTAGGCGGCGGCAACGTCTTCGCCCTGTTCGGCGAGGATGCCCGACAGCGCCAGGCGGCCGCCCGGCTTGACCAGGCTCGACAGCTGCGGCGCCAGGGAAACCAGTGGCCCGGCGAGGATATTGGCCACCAGCACGTCGGCCTGCACCTGGGGCAATTGCTCCGGCAGGTACAGCGGGAATTTCTCTTCAGCGATGTTATTGCGCCCGGCGTTATCGCGGGAGGCTTCCAGGGCTTGCACGTCGATATCGGTACCGACCGCTTCCTTGGCGCCCAGCAGCAGGGCAGCGATCGCCAGGATCCCCGAGCCACAGCCGAAGTCCAGCACGTTGCAGTCTTTCAGGTCCTGGCCATCGAGCCATTCCAGGCACAGCGCGGTGGTGGGGTGGGTGCCGGTGCCGAACGCCAGGCCCGGGTCCAGCAGCAGGTTCACGGCGTCTGGCTCGGGGGCGGCATGCCAGCTCGGCACGATCCACAGGCGCTGGCCAAAACGCATTGGTTGGAAGTTGTCCATCCAGCTGCGTTCCCAGTCCTGGTCTTCGATGATTTCGCTGTGATGCTCCGGCAGCGGGCCGCCGGTGAGCAGTTCCATGTGGGCCAGGACGCTGGCGGCATCGGTGCCGTCTTCGAACAGGGCCAGCAGATGGGTGTGGGACCACAGCGGGGTGGTGTTGAGCTCGGGTTCGAAGATCGGCTGGTCTTCGGCGTCCATGAAGGTCACCGACACGGCGCCCACTTCGAGGAACGCGTCTTCGTAGGTTTCGGCTTGTTCTGGGCTGATGGCGAGACGGACTTGCAGCCAAGGCATGGCGGGCACCTTTGAAAAAATGAGTGTGCAGCGGGGTAGGGCTGCGAAAGACGCGCAAGTTTACGCGAGCGAACAGCAGAAGACGACTGTACTGCTGGTGTACACAGAACAAAATGTGGGAGCGGGCTTGCTCGCGAATGCGGTGTGTCAGTAATGGATGTGTTGACTGGCACACCGCATTCGCGAGCAAGCCCGCTCCCACAAGGGGAATGTATCCATCCAGAAAAATCGGGTGGGCAGAAACAACAAAACCGCCCGAAGGCGGCTTTGTTGGGTGGAGCACTTCGCTTACTGATTAGCCAGCTTGTGTTCCAGGTAGTGAATGTTCACACCACCTTCGCAGAAGCCTTCATCGCGAACCAGGTCCCGATGCAGCGGGATGTTGGTCTTGATGCCGTCTACCACGATTTCGTCCAGGGCATTACGCATACGGGCCATGGCCTCGTCGCGGGTGGCGCCCCAGGTGATCAGCTTGCCGATCAGCGAGTCGTAGTTGGACGGAACCTTGTAGCCGCTGTACAGGTGCGAATCCACACGTACGCCGTTGCCGCCGGGCGCGTGGAAATGCTTGACCAGGCCAGGGCTTGGGATAAAGGTTTTCGGGTCTTCGGCGTTGATCCGGCACTCCAGGGAGTGGCCGTGGATCTTCACATCATCCTGGGTAAACGACAGCTTGTTGCCAGCGGCGATGCTCAGCATCTCCTTGACGATGTCGATACCGGTGACCATCTCCGAAACCGGATGCTCTACCTGCACACGAGTGTTCATCTCGATGAAGTAGAAACGGCCGTTCTCGTACAGGAACTCGAAAGTGCCCGCGCCACGGTAGTTGATGTCGATGCACGCCTTGACGCAGCGAGCCAGTACTTCCTGGCGAGCTGTTTCGTCCAGGCCCGGTGCCGGCGCCTCTTCCAGTACCTTCTGGTGACGGCGTTGCAGCGAGCAATCGCGGTCGCCCAGATGGATGGCGTGGCCCTGGCCGTCGGACAGTACCTGTACTTCCACGTGACGTGGGTTGGTCAGGTACTTTTCCAGGTAGACCATCGGGTTGCCGAACCAGGCGGCAGCTTCCGAGCGAGTCTGCTTGGCGGCTTCGATCAGTTCTTCTTCCTTGTGCACCACGCGCATGCCGCGACCACCACCGCCACCGGCGGCCTTGATGATCACCGGGTAACCGACTTCGCGACCAATGCGCAGGGCGGTTGCCTCGTCTTCAGGCAGCGGGCCGTCGGAACCTGGAACGGTAGGTACGCCGGCCGCGATCATGGCGTCCTTGGCCGATACCTTGTCGCCCATCAGGCGAATGGTTTCGGCTTTCGGGCCGATGAAGGCAAACCCGGATTTCTCCACCTGTTCGGCGAAATCGGCGTTTTCCGCGAGGAAGCCGTAGCCGGGGTGGATGCCATCAGCGCCGGTCACTTCAGCGGCGGCGATGATGTTCGAGACTTTCAGGTACGAGTTCGTGGCCAGTGGTGGGCCGATGCAGATGCTTTCGTCCGCCAGTTTCACGTGCATCAATTCGGTATCGGCCGTCGAGTAAACAGCGACGGTCTTGATGCCCTCTTCCTTACAGGCGCGCAGGATACGCAGCGCGATCTCGCCGCGGTTGGCGATCAGGACTTTTTGCAGTTTCTTCGCAGGTTTCAACATCGAAGGCGCTCCGCGGTTCAAACGATGGTGAACAGCGGCTGGTCGTACTCAACCGGCTGACCGTTTTCTACCAGGATGGATTCGATGACGCCGGCTTTTTCAGCCGTGATGTGGTTCATCATCTTCATCGCTTCAACGATGCAGATGGTGTCGCCCACTTTCACGGTTGCGCCGACTTCAACGAAGGCTGGCGAGGTCGGTGCCGGGGTGCGGTAGAAGGTACCGACCATTGGCGACTTGACCACGAAACCGTTCAGTTTTGGAGCCGCAGGGGCTTCGGCAGCCGCCGCGACCGGAGCAGCCGCCACGGGTGCAGCGGCCGGAGCCGGCGCTTGCATCTGTGGTGCGTAGAACTGTTGGGCCGGGGTCTTGCTGTGACGGCTGATCCGTACGGATTCCTCGCCTTCCTTGATCTCCAGCTCGTCGATACCGGATTCTTCCAGCAGTTCGATCAGTTTCTTAACTTTACGGATATCCATGAATCATCAACTCCCAAAGGGTCGGTCAGGGGCGCTTGGCCGTGTCTTCAAGCTGTTCCAGGGCGGCCTCCAGGGCCAGTCGGTAACCGCTGGCGCCAAGGCCGCAGATCACTCCTACCGCAACGTCGGAGAAGTAAGAGTGATGGCGGAAAGGTTCGCGTTTGTGCACGTTCGATAAATGCACTTCGATGAATGGGATGCTCACCGCCAGCAGCGCGTCACGTAATGCAACGCTTGTGTGCGTAAAAGCGGCGGGATTGATCAGGATAAAGTCCACGCCTTCGCTGCGCGCGGCATGGATGCGATCAATCAGTTCGTACTCGGCATTGCTTTGCAGGTAGAGCAGATGGTGGCCGGCATCACGTGCCCGTCGTTCCAGATCGAGGTTGATCTGTTCGAGGGTCACTGCCCCGTAGACGCCCGGTTCGCGGGTGCCGAGCAGGTTCAGGTTGGGTCCGTGAAGAACCAGTAAGGTCGCCATCGGCTGTTCCTTGTTATTGATGTGGGCACGGTAGAACCCGGCGACTATGCCGCAAAGCCTTTGTGACTGTCCAGTTCTATGCAGTAGGCAGCACGATTAGCGAGGATTGCGCAAAATATGTGACCGCAAGGCCGAATCCGGTCAGTGTGGGAGCGGGCTTGCTCGCGAAGGCGGTGGTTCAGCCGCCACATGGATTGACTGACACACCGCCTTCGCGAGCAAGCCCGCTCCCACATTTGATCTTCGTCGTCTTATAGAGCGGTGTTCAGGCCGGTAAGCAGGTGCACCACCCCACCCGCCAACACCATCACGCCCGGCACGCCTGCCGCCTTGAGCGCCTGCGCATCCAACCGCCCCGCATCCTGCAACTGCACCCGCACCCGGGTCAGTGCTACCCGCTGCTGCGACTTGAGATTCTCCGCGCCTCCCAGCGCATTCAGCACTGCCGGGGCCAACAGTGTTTCGCTCACTGGAGCTGCCTGCGGCGTTTCAAGCACCAGATCCGGCGTCAGGGCCTTCCAGAACGCCCGCTGAAATTTCTCGAACATGTCAGTTCTCCACAACCAATGAAGTTTCAACGGTAGCCGCGTGATACAGGCGCAAGGCCTCGCGAACCTGCGACGCTTCTTCCAGGCCCAGCACCTGGCGGGCGATGGATTGGCAATCCGCCAGGTCCAGCTCGCGCACGGTAGCCTTGATGGTCGGGATCAGCGGCACGCTGACCGACAACTCATCCACCCCCAGCCCGATCAGCACCGGCACCGCCAGCGCTTCAGACGCCAACGCCCCACACACGCCGACCCACTTGCCATGGGCATGGGCCGCCTTGACGGTGGCGGCGATCAGGCGCAGCACCGCCGGGTGAAAGCTGTCGGCCTGGCTGGCGAGGCGCGGGTGATCGCGGTCCATGGCCAGGGTGTATTGGGTCAGGTCGTTGGTGCCGATGGAGAAGAAATCCACCTCCGGCGCAAACAGATCGGCCATCAATGCCGCCGATGGCACTTCGATCATGATTCCCAGCTTCGGCAGTTCCGTCAGCCCCAGGGCCAGCGCTTCCTCTTCAAGAATCTGCCGCGCCAGGCGCAGCTCCGAGAGCAGGCTGACCATCGGCAACATGATGTGCAAACGGGCGAAACCGGCACTGGCGAGAATTGCACGGAATTGTTCACGCAACAGTTCCGGGCGCTCCAGGCACAGGCGAATCCCGCGCAGGCCAAGGAACGGGTTGGTCTCGCTGTCCATCGGCACATAGGCCAACGGCTTGTCGCCACCAACGTCGAGGGTGCGCACCACCAGATTGCGCTGCGGGCCCAATGCACGGGCGATGGCGCTGTAGGTGCCCGCCTGCTCTTCGGGGCTCGGCGCGCGGTTGCGGTCCAGGTAGAGGAACTCGGAACGCAGCAAACCAACGCCTTCGCCCCCCAGGGACAATGCCTGCTCCACCTCCTGCAACGATGCGACGTTGGCCGTCACTTCGACGTGATGACCGTCGCGGGTCGTAGCGGGCAACGACGCCTGCTCCACTTCCCGCTGGCGGCGCAGCACTTGTTGTTGGCGGCTGGCTTGCAAGTGTTCGATCTCGGCCAGGTCCGGGTCCAGGTGCAACTCGCCCTTGTCGGCATCCAGCAGCACTTGCTTGCCGTTGGCCAGTTCCAGCACCTGCGCCGGCACCCCGCAGATGGCCGGCAAGCCAAGGGCGCGGGCGAGAATGGCGACGTGGCTGGTAGCGCCGCCGCCCACCGTCACAAAACCCAGCACCTTGCGCGTGTCGAGGCTGGCGGTTTGCGAGGGAGTCAGTTGTTCGGCAATCAGGATTGCCTGCTCCGGCAAATCCCAGGCGCTGTCCTGAACCCCGAGGATCAATTTCAGCACCCGCTGGCCAACGTCTGCCAGGTCGGCAGCGCGCTCGGCAAGCAAGGCGTTGCCCAGGCCCTGGAAGAGCGTGGCGGTGGCCTCGGTGGCGCTGTTCCAGGCGAAGGCCGCGCTCTTGCCCTGGTCCAGCAGGTCGCGGGTTTGTTCCAGCAGGGCCGGATCGTCCAGCAACTCCTGATGGGCGCGGAAGATCTCGGACTGGGCAGTGCCGACGGCCTTTTCCTGCAGGGCTTGCAGCGCCTGATTGGCGTTGTTCAGGGCATGGGTCAGGGCCGCACGTTCCAGCGCTTCACCTTTGCCGGTCTCTACGAACGTCAGTGCCGGCTCCTTGACCTGCACCACCTGGCCAAACGCCGAACCGGGCGAGGCGCACACGCCGCGCAGCAAGGTCGCCGATGAATCAGGCGCCACGGGTGCAGCGCCAGGTTGAGGAGCCGCGACGGTTTCGCCGCAGCCTTCGGCCAGCAAGGTCACCAGCGCCTGGATCGCCGCTTCGGCATCCTCGCCGGCCGCGCTGACTTGCAAGGTGTCACCCTGCACCGTCTGCAATGCCATGATCCGTACCAGCGACTTGGCGTTGGCGCTCTCGGTTTGCTTGTGCAGGTAAATACTCGCCTTGAAGCCTTTGGCCGCCTGCGCCAGCACCGCCGCCGGGCGCGCATGCAGGCCGTTGGCGTTGGGCAAGGTCAATGGCCTGGAGAACAGGGCGTCACCCTCCTCGTCTTTCACCTCGTCGGCAACGGCTTGCGGCGTGACTCGCAGCAGTGGCTGCCCCACGTCTACCAGGCCCTGCTCGGGCGTCAGCAGCTTGAAGGGCTCGCCACTGACCACCAGCATCAGGGTCAGCAAACTACGGGCATTGAGCGCCACGTAGTCGGCATCGAATTCAATCAGCGGTTGTCCGGCTTCCACCCGCTGGCCTTCCTCGACCAATCGGGTGAAACCCTTGCCCGCCAGGTTCACGGTGTCCAGGCCGATGTGCATCAGCACCTGGACGCCGTTGTCATCGGTGATGCTCACCGCATGACCACTGTCCTGGATATTGCTGATCACCCCGGCCAGTGGCGCGCAGAGGGTCTGCGAGGTCGGATCGATGCACAGGCCATCGCCGATCAGGCGACTGGAGAACACCGGATCAGGCACCTGGTCCAGGGCGAGCAGCACCCCGGACAATGGCGCCAGCAATTCCAGGGATTGGGTTGTGGTCATGACTTCACCTGCTGTTTGGTTCTGTAAAAATCATTGGGCATCGACGGCTTTATTTCCACCAGTACTCAACCTGCACACCAAAGTTGGAGCCATGCAACGCCGAGCCATAACTGCCGGTGTCGGACAACGCCGAACCTGCCGCCAGTTCATTGGCCGCACGCTTGGCCGCTTCGTTCCAGGTCGCGTAGGTGTAATACAAGCGCACTTCCGGTCGTGCCCAGAAATCCGGGCCTTTGGGCGACCAGGTCGGGGCGAACGTAAATTTGCTCAGCTTGCGCGTGCCACCGGTAGCCTCGACCTGATCATGACCGAGTTCGGTGACCAGCTTGAACTGTTCGGAAATCGCATAGGCCGGGCGCACGCCCAGCGACATCCAGGTCTGATCCTGGTTGCCCGGGCGAATATCCTTCTGGTACACGGCCTCGATCTGCCCGCCAAACCGTGGCGTCACTTGCCAGTCGAAGAACTCCACTGCGCGGTAGCTCTTGCTGCTTTTATCGAGGAACGTATCGCCGGTGTAGCCGAGGCCGGTGCCGGGGCCTTCGCCGTACTGCAGGGCAAATTTGTTGCGCCCGCCGAGGAAGGGTTTCTGCACATGCTGAGCGGTAATGGCCCAGCCGCTGTTGGTGTCACGGCCACCGGCTTTTTCGATGTAGCTCAAGCCCAGTTCCAGCTCGCCGCCGGGATTGGTCTTGAAGCCGGCCACGTTAAAGTCGTGACGGGTGGCGTATTCCTTCTGGTACAGGTTGTCCTTGCGGGAAAGCGCGTAGCTGTATTTCAGGTCGCCGATTTTCGCGTCCTCGATACCGCCGCCCGTGGCGCTCTGGTTCCAGTAGTAGAAGTCGGAGATATGGATGTCGTTTCGTTTGTAGTAGCGCCGGCCGGCCCACAGCGAACCGCCGTTGAGGCTGGGGATGTTCGACCACTGCGCATACATCTGCGGCATGCGTGCCGAGCCGTTGTCTTCGCCCTGGAACTTCAGCGCCCGGTCGTACTTGTTGTACAGCGAAGCCATGGCGTCGACGCTGAACACCGAGCCGTCGTCGAGGGTCAGCAGGTCCTGGCGCAATTCGAGTTCGGCGTACTGCTCGCACTCGTTGCCCAGGCGGTATTTGGATTGTGCACCCGGCAACTGGAAGCACTGCTGCTTGCCACTGCCGGTTGAAGTCCCCGCACCGCTACGCAAGTAGCCGGCAAATTCCAACGCCTGGGCTGCCATCGGCAAGGTCAGGCAGGATGCAACGAGGCCCAGCTTTATTGTTGTTTTCATGAAGCACTCCGATATTTTTATTATGTTTTTTAAGCGCCCCGGCTCTCCCACGCCGGGGGTAAAGCGGGTCTCAGTCCTTGAGATGCAGCACAAACGATTCATACGGGCGCAGCGAGACCTGGCTCGAGCGCTGTGGGCAGTCGTCGTAGTTGCTGATCAGCAGGCGTTGCTCACTCGCCGCCGTCAGCAGGCCATCGGGCAGTTCGATCTGGCATGGCGTGCCGTAGAAGTTGTTCAGCACCAGCAGGCGTTCGCCGTGGCCTTCGCGCAGGTACGCCCAGACCTGGGTGTGCTGTGGCAGCAGTTGGCGGTAAACGCCTTCCTGAATCAGCGGCTCATGCCGACGCAGCTTGATCAGCGCACGGTAGTGATGCAGTACCGATTGCGGGTCATCCAGCTCGCTTTGCACGTTGATCTGCGCGGCGTTGGCCGGGATGCCGATCCACGGTTCGCCGCGGCTGAAGCCAGCGTTTTGCTCGGCATTCCATTGCATCGGTGTGCGGCTGTTATCGCGGGACTTCTGCATGATCGCCGCCATGCTCGATGCCTCGGACTCACCGGCCTCACGCTTGAGCCGATAGATGTTCAGCGTCTCGACATCCCGGTATTGGTCGATGGTGTCGAAGCCCGGATTGGTCATGCCCAACTCTTCGCCCTGGTACACGAAAGGCGTGCCCTGGAGGAAGTGCAGCGCAGTGGCGAGCATCTTCGCCGAGACCACGCGGTGCTCGCCGTCGTCACCAAAACGCGAGACCACCCGCGGCTGGTCGTGGTTACACCAGAACAGCGCATTCCAGCCGCCACCGGCCTGCATGCCGAGTTGCCAGTCGGACAGAATCTGCTTGAGTTGCAGGAAGTCGAAGTCGGCCGCGACCCACTTCTGCAGGTTCGGATAATCGACTTTCAGGTGGTGAAAGTTGAAGGTCATCGACAGCTCTTTCGACTCTGGATTCGAATAACGAATGCAGTGCTCAAGGCTGGTGGACGACATCTCGCCGACGTTGATCAGGTCATGCCCCTCGAACACTTCACGGTGCATTTCCTTCAGGTATTCATGCACGTTCGGGCCGTCGGTGTAGAAGCGCCGACCGTCGCTGTTGTCTTCCGGAAAATCCGCCGGCTTGGAGATCAGGTTGATCACGTCCAGGCGGAAACCGCCCACGCCCTTGTCGCGCCAGAAGCGCATCAACTTGAACACTTCGGCGCGCACCTTGGGGTTGTCCCAGTTCAGGTCGGCCTGGGTGTGGTCGAACAGGTGCAGGAAGTACTGGCCGGTCTGCGCCTCGTATTCCCAGGCCGAGCCGCCGAACTTGGATTCCCAGTTGTTCGGCTGGTCGCGCCAGATGTAGAAGTCGCGGTACGGGTTGTCGAGGCTGCTGCGGGCCTGCTGGAACCACTCGTGTTCGATGGAAGTGTGGTTGACCACGATGTCGAGCATCAGCGTGATGCCGCGCTTGGCGGCTTCGCTGATCAGCAAGTCGCAATCGGCCATGGTCCCGTAGCTCGGGTCGATGGCGTAGTAGTCGCTGATGTCGTAGCCGTTGTCGCGCTGGGGCGAGCGCAGGAACGGGGTGATCCACAGGCAATCGACGCCCAGCCACTTCAGGTAATCGAGCTTGTCCACGATGCCCAGCAGGTCACCGGTGGCGTTACCCGCGTGGCTGTGGAAGCTTTTTGGGTAGATCTGGTAGATCACCGAGTGTTGCCAGTTTTGCATGACGGGTTCCTTCAATCTGGAAATGCGATCAACTGTGGGAGCTGGCTTGCCTGCGATAGCGGTAGATCAGGCGACCCGGTATCCGGGCCGAACAATCTTCATGCTCAACACACAGGTCAAAACAAACGGCACGACAATCGCGACGACCATGCCGATGACAAAACTTGGGATGTACTGCGGGATGATCGAGATGAACCCGGGCAAGCCACCCACGCCAATCGCCGAGGCCTGGACCTTGTTCAATGACAGGAAAATACTGCCCAGCGCCGAGCCGGTCAGCGCCGCGTAGAACGGAAACTTGAAGCGCAGGTTGACCCCGAACATCGCCGGCTCGGTGATGCCGAAGTAGGCGGAAATCGCCGAGGTGGACGCCATGCTCTTGTCCCGCGCATTGCGGCTCATGTAGAACACGCCGAGCGCCGCGCTGCCCTGGGCCAGGTTGGACATGACGATCATCGGCCAGATAAAGGTGCCGCCCTGGGTGGAGATCAGTTGCAGGTCCACGGCGAGAAACATGTGGTGCATGCCGGTGATCACCAGCGGTGCATACAGCAGACCGAAGATTGCGCCGCCGACCATCGGCGCCAGGTCAAACAGGGTGACCACGCCTTCGGTGATCAGGATGCCGAGGTGGCGCGTCACCGGGCCGATGATCGCCAGCGCCAGTACGCCGGTGACGACGATGGTAGTGATCGGCACCACCAGCAACTGAATGGCATTCGGCACCCGTGCCCGCAGCCATTTCTCAATCACGCTCATCACGTAGGCGGCCAGCAGGATCGGCAGGATCTGGCCCTGGTAGCCGACCTTCTCGATCTTGAACCAGCCGAAAATATCGAAGTACGGCAGGCTCTGGCCGTCGAGGCCGGCGACCGCCTTGCCGTAGTTCCAGGCGTTGAGCAGATCGGGGTGCACCAGCATCAGGCCGAGGACAATGCCGAGGATTTCACTGCCACCAAAGCGCTTGGCCGCCGACCAGCCCACCAGTGCCGGCAGGAACACGAACGAGGTGTTGGCCATCAGGTTGATCAGGCTCCACAGGCCATCCAGGTTCGGATAGGCGTCGAGCAAGGTCTTGTCCGCGATGAACATGCCCTTGGCGCCCATCAGGTTGTTCACCCCCATGAGCAAACCGGCAATGATCAGCGCCGGCAAAATCGGCATGAACACATCGGAGAACACCCGCACCAGGCGCTGCATCGGGTTTATTTTGTCGGCGCTTTTCTGTTTCACGTCCGCGATGGTCGACGCGGCGAGGCCCGTTTGCTCGCGCAGGGCGGCGTAGACCTTTTCCACTTCGCCGGGGCCGATCACGATCTGGAACAGGCCGCCGGTGAAGAACGAACCCTTGACCAGGTCGACCTGGTTCAGCTCGCTGCTGTTGGCCAGGCTCGGGTCCTTGAGGGCCAGGCGCAAGCGGGTCACGCAGTGGGCAGCTTGCTCAAGGTTGTCGCTGCCGCCAAGGTTCTTGAGAATCTCGCGGGCAATATTCGGATAGTCGTGGCTCATGCTTGGTATCCACTCTGGTTTTTTTTATTGGGCGGTCATAGGCAGCACGCCGAAGCCAAAAGTACTCGTCTGTACGAGTTAAAGCAATAACTCGTATGTACGAGTTTGAAAATGATTAATTTTCTGTTTTTTGAGTCAGAAATTTCCGAGTTCTACAATGGGTTGCATGGACAAACCCCATCGCTGCCACTAAGGTTCCTGCCTTGAACGCCAACGCGGCACAGAGCCCTTCCCCATGAGTAAATACAACCAGATCTATACCGATCTGCTTGCCAGCATCACCACCGAACGCCTGCAACGCGGCACGCGCCTGCCCTCCGAAACCGAACTGATGGACGCCTACCAGGCCAGCCGTGGCACGGTACGCCGGGCGATCGAGCAATTGCAGGAGCGCGGCTTCGCGCAAAAGATCCACGGCAAGGGCACCTTCGTGCTGTCACCCAACCCCATCGAGTTCCAGCTCGGCGGTATCGTCAGCTTTCGCGAGACCCACGCCGCCCTCGGCGACGACGTCAGTACCGAAGTGGTGGAGTTCAGCCAGTTCCCGCTGGAAGGCCCGTTGATGCAGCACATTGAGGCCGAACCTGGCAGCCTGATCACCCGGGTCAAACGGGTGCGGCGGATCGACGGCAAGCGGGTGATCCTCGACATCAACCACTTCGTCGCCGACCTGATACCGGGGCTGGATCGGGAGATTGCCGAGCAGTCGATCTATGCGTTTATCGAACAGACCTTGCAGCTGCAGATCAGCTATGCCCAGCGCACTATCGAAGCGCTGCCGCGGGGAAAGGACGACCAGACACACCTGGACCTCGAAGGTCAGAGCCATGTGATCGTGGTGAGCAACCAGACGTTTTTGCAGGATGGACGGCAGTTCGAGTACACCGAGTCGCGGCATACGCTGGATAAGTTTTACTTTTCGGATATTGCGCGGCGGTAGACAAACGCCAGAAACACAAAACCCCGGCACCAGGCCGGGGTTTTGTTATTCAGCGCTCACCTGCTACGGCAGGATCATTCCCACTCAATGGTCGCCGGCGGCTTGCTCGACACGTCATAAGTCACGCGCGAAATACCTTCGATCTCATTGATGATACGGCCGCTGACCGTCTCCAGCAGTTCGTACGGCAGGTGTGCCCAACGGGCGGTCATGAAGTCGATGGTTTCCACCGCACGCAGGGCAACAACCCAGGCGTAACGACGGCCATCGCCGACCACGCCAACCGATTTCACCGGCTGGAACACTACGAACGCCTGGCTGACCTTGTGATACCAGTCGGCCTTGCGCAGTTCTTCGATGAAGATGTGGTCGGCGCGACGCAGCAGGTCGGCGTATTCCTTCTTCACTTCACCGAGGATCCGCACGCCCAGGCCCGGGCCCGGGAATGGGTGGCGGTAGACCATGTCGTACGGCAGGCCGAGTTCGAGGCCCAGACGACGGACTTCGTCCTTGAACAGTTCGCGCAGTGGTTCGACCAGCTTGAGGTTCATTTCCTCAGGCAGGCCGCCCACGTTGTGGTGGGACTTGATCACGTGAGCCTTGCCGCTCTTGGCGCCGGCCGATTCGATCACGTCCGGGTAGATGGTGCCCTGGGCGAGGTACTTGATGTTGTCCAGTTTGTTGGACTGGGCATCGAATACGTCGATGAAGGTGCGACCGATGATCTTGCGCTTCTTCTCCGGGTCGGACTCGCCGGCCAGGTTGTTCAGGAACTGATCTTCAGCGTTGGCGCGGATCACCTTGACGCCCATGTTCTCGGCGAACATGGCCATCACTTGCTCGCCTTCGTGCAAGCGCAGCAGGCCGTTGTCGACGAAGACGCAGGTCAGTTGGTCGCCGATGGCCTTGTGCAGCAGCGCCGCAACCACGGAGGAGTCAACGCCGCCGGACAGGCCCAGCAGGACGTTGTCGGTGCCGACCTGGGCACGTACGTTGGCGATGGCGTCTTCAGCGATCTTCGACGGGGTCCACAGGGCTTCGCACTGGCAGATGTCGAGGATAAAGCGCGACAGGATGCGACCGCCTTGCTTGGTGTGGGTCACTTCCGGGTGGAACTGCACGCCGTAGTAGCCCCGCTCGTCGTTGAACATGCCGGCAATCGGGCAGCTCGGGGTGCTGGCCAGGATGTGGAAGTCTTCCGGCATCCTGGTGACCTTGTCACCGTGGCTCATCCATACGTCGAGGCCAAACAGGCCGTCGGCGTCGATGTGGTCTTCGATGCCGTCCAGCAGGCGGCTCTTGCCGACCACGTCGACACGGGCGTAACCGAACTCACGCAGCTCGGAACCTTCAACCTTGCCGCCCAGTTGCTCGGCCATGGTCTGCATGCCGTAGCAGATACCGAAGACCGGCACGCCCAGGTCAAACACCGCCTGCGGGCAACGCGGGCTGTTGGCTTCATGCACGGACTCGGGGCCGCCGGCGAGAATGACGCCTTTTGGAGCGAATTCGCGAATCGCTTCGTCGTCCATGTCGAACGGATGCAGTTCGCAGTACACGCCGATTTCACGCACGCGGCGGGCGATCAGCTGAGTGTACTGGGAACCGAAGTCGAGGATCAGGATGCGGTGGGCGTGAATGTCGAGGGCCATGAGATCAGTCTCGTCTAATGAATCAGAAACAACTCGGGGCTGAATAAGACAGCCCCGGTTACTTAACTATTTGCTGGAAGCATCAACCTACGCGGTAGTTTGGCGCTTCCTTGGTGATCTGTACGTCGTGGACGTGGGACTCGGCCATGCCGGCACCGGTGATCCGCACGAACTCAGGCTTGGTGCGCATTTCTTCGATGTCGGCGCTGCCGGTGTAGCCCATCGAGGAACGCAGGCCGCCCATCAGTTGATGGATGATGGCGCTCAGGGTGCCCTTGTACGGAACACGCCCTTCAATGCCTTCCGGTACCAGCTTCTCGGCGCCCGCGGAGGAGTCCTGGAAGTAGCGGTCGGAAGAGCCTTGAGCCTGGGACATGGCGCCCAGGGAACCCATGCCACGGTAAGCCTTGTACGAACGCCCCTGGAACAGTTCGATCTCGCCCGGCGCTTCTTCAGTACCGGCGAACATCGAGCCCATCATCACGCAGGAAGCACCGGCGACGATGGCCTTGGACAGGTCACCGGAGAAACGGATGCCGCCGTCGGCGATCAACGGTACGCCAGTGCCTTCAAGGGCCGCGGCGACGTTGGCGATGGCGCTGATTTGCGGCACGCCTACACCGGCCACGATACGGGTGGTGCAGATCGAGCCAGGGCCGATACCGACCTTGACCGCATCAGCACCGGCTTCGGCCAGGGCCTTGGCGGCAGCGCCGGTGGCAATGTTGCCGCCGATCACTTGCACGTCAGGGAAATTCTGTTTGACCCAGCGAACGCGGTCGATCACGCCTTTGGAGTGACCGTGGGCAGTGTCGACCACCACCACGTCAACACCGGCAGCCACCAGGGCCGCTACACGGTCACCGGTGTCTTTGCCGGTACCGACCGCAGCGCCTACGCGCAGACGACCTTGATCGTCCTTGCTGGCCAGCGGGTAAGCCTTGGCTTTTTCGATGTCGTTGACGGTCATCATGCCCTTGAGGGCGAATTTGTCGTCGACGATCAGTACGCGTTCAATGCGGTGCTTGTGCAGCAGTTCGCGCACATCGTTCTTGTCGGCGCCTTCCTTGACAGTAACGAGGCGCTCTTTAGGCGTCATCACTTCGCGGACGGTGACTTCAAGACGGTTCTCGAAACGCACGTCACGGGAAGTGACGATGCCGACCAGGTCGCCATCGTGCAGTACCGGAACGCCGGAGATGTTGTGCAGGCGGGTCAGGTCGAACAGGTCACGAACGGTGGCATCGGCCTCGATGGTGATCGGGTCCTTGACCACACCGGCTTCGTAACGCTTGACCTTGCGAACTTCGGCAGCTTGCTGCTCGATGGTCATGTTCTTGTGGATGATGCCGATGCCGCCTTCCTGAGCCATGGCGATTGCCAAACGGGCTTCAGTGACGGTGTCCATGGCAGCGGAAACCAGAGGAATATTCAGCTCGATGCCACGGGTTAGGCGGGTCTTGAGACTGACTTCGTTAGGAAGCACCTCGGAATAACCGGGCACTAGGAGAATGTCGTCGAATGTCAGAGCTTCTTGGCTGATACGCAGCATCGCGGGGGCTCCCGAGCGGGAAAATGGAAGCGCGCCATTATAGTCAGACACCCCCTCGGGTTCAATGTAAAACTCTGACAAACTTGGTAATACTGATAGATGGATGATTTTTGCAGCGCTGATCGTTCCCACGCTCTGCGTGGGAACGCCGCTTTGGACGCTCCGCGTCCTGGCCAGGGCGACGCGAAGCGTCACGGGAAGCGTTCCCACGCGGGAGCGTGGGAACGATCACATCGGATTAAAGTTCGACTTTGACCCAACTCATCTTCTGGTCCAGCCAGTCGGCAAATTCGTCGATAAAACTCTGCTTGAACCCCGCCTCCGCCCAGTTATTGAAGATGAATCCCAGGTTGGAAAAGCCGCATTCCTGCAGGAACAGGAAACCGTTGATGTCGTCCTCATGCCCACACAGCGGGCAGGTGAAGTTATCGGTGTGGCCGGGCATCCAGTCTTCCAGGCTTTCGAACAGGGCTTCGCCGACTTCCTTGAGGCACTCGGGACAGCCGGCCTCTTCCAGGAAGCCTTTGGCCGGGGTGTAGATGCAGCGCTTGTAGATGATCTCCAGGCCGTTGATCGGCTCGTTGAACGGCAGCGCGTCGGGGTGCAGCACCACGGCGCGGGCACCGTCGGCCAGGGCATAGCCCATGCGGTTGCCGGTGCGCCCGCAGGTGGTGAGTTCTTCCTTGACGATGTTCTTGCGCACCAGCCAGCGCACGATCGCCCGGGCGCGGGGTTCGTGGACGGGTAGCGTGGAGATTTTCGGGACAAGGATGCTTTGGGAATTCATGGGAGTCCTGCGGCGTGGCTACTGGCGCCTTCGCGAGCAAGCCCGCTCCCACAGGGGGAATGCGTTCCAAATGTGGGAGCGGGCTTGCTCGCGAAGAGGCCCTGAAGGCTGGCAGCTTAATCCCTGAAACAATCAGGTCAAGTACTCAAGTAACGGGCAATCAAGGCAATGCCACTGGCCAGCACCAGCCAGGTCACCAACCGCACAAACGCCTCGCGGGACATGCGCAGGGTCAACCGCCGCCCCGCCCACAGCCCGAGCGCCATGGCCGGCAACAGGCACACCGCCAACATCAACAAGGGTAGCTCGGCATACACGCCCGCGATCAGAAACAGGCTCAGGCGCACCACCGTGCTGCAACTGATCAACGCACTCTGGGTCGCCCGCGCGCCATCCTTGGGCAATCGACTGTTGAGGTAGATCGCATACAGAAAGCCGCCACTGCCGAACAACGCGCCAAACAGCCCGCCGACAACCCCCATGGGAATCGCCCAGCCGGCTGCCATCTGCGTGGGCTTGGCCTTCACCGCCAGGCTGTAGATCGCATAGGCGCTGATAAACAGCCCCATCAACAGCAGCAATAAATCAGAGTGCAGGTTGAGCAGGAAGATCACCCCAAGGGTGCAGCCAATCGCCATGCACGGCAGTAGCCTGAACAACTCCGGTTTCACCACATCCCGGCGCGATTGCAGAAGGTTGCCGAAGGCCGCGACAAAATCCAGCAGCACCAGCAAAGGGATGATCTTCGACAGCGGCATGAACAGAATCAGGATCGGCCCCGCCACCAATGCGGTACCAAAGCCTGCAATGCCGAACACGATATACGCCAGGGCAATCGCCACGCCTATCACCAGCCAGTCCACACCGCCAAACGACCAATGACTCAACAGCTCGACCGGACTCATGACGTATTCCTTATTAGAGATGGCCATCACTTTAGCCATTGGCAAGCGTTGCGACTAATATCTTCAAAGCCCATCACTCATCTCGAAAAGGCATGACTTGTGATTTCCACCCGGCAATTGCGTTACTTCGTCGAAATCGCCGAGAGCGGCAGCTTCAGCGCAGCGGCCGAGCGGCTGTTTGTGGCGCAATCGGCACTGAGTCGGCAGATCAAGGAGCTGGAAAACCTGCTGCAAACGCCATTGTTCGAGCGTACCGCGCGCCAGCCAAGACTGACGGCTGCGGGAGAGGCTTTCTATCCGCGGGCACGCAACCTGCTGGGCGAATTGCTCAAGGCCAGTGAGATGGCGACGCAAGTGGGCAATGGACAGCTCGGCACGCTGCGGATGAGCCATTCGAGCACGGTGCCGATGAGTGGCCGCCTGCTGCGCGGCATCGGTGCCTGGCTGGAACGATGCCCGGGCGTGTCGATGGACATCGCCAAACTGTCCTCCGAAGCCCAGTTGGAAGAAATCGCCGACGGCCGACTGGAGGTCGGGCTGTTGCGCTTACCGGTGTTGCGCCAGCGCGAAGGCGTGCGCATCGTGCCTTTATATAGCGAGCGACTGTTGCTGGCCGTGCCGCCGAACCACCGGTTGGCCGGGCACACATCCGGTATCGATTTGGCGCAACTGAAGAACGAAGCGTTTATCTCGATCCCTCACCCCCAGCGCGGAGGGCTGAGTTACCTGTCAGCCGAGTTGTGCATGCGTGCAGGATTTTTCCCCAAGGCGGCGCGGGTGATGTCGCGCAAGACCACGCAGTTACAGCTGATCCAGGCCGGATTCGGCATCGCCTTGCTGCCGGAGTCGATGCAGGACATTGCGCCGGCCAACATCCATTTTTTACCCCTGGCCGATCCCGATTGCCAAAGCACCGTCGCCCTCGCCTGCCAGCAAACGCCGAACGCGCTGGTGGAGCAGTTCTGTCAAACCCTGCACGAATGCCTATAAACTGCCGCCCATGATTAAAGATCCCTTTGCCCGTCTGGGCCTGGACCGCGAAGTCCTGACTGTCAGCCAGCTCAACGGCCGCGCGCGGGTGTTGCTGGAAGACGTGTTCACCAATATCTGGGTCGAAGGCGAGATCTCCAACCTCGCCCGCCCGGCCTCCGGCCACGTGTATTTCACCCTCAAGGACAGTGGCGCCCAGGTGCGTTGTGCGCTGTTCCGGCAGAACGCCGCACGGGTGCGCCAGGCGTTGAAAGACGGCCTGGCGGTGAAGGTGCGGGGCAAGGTCTCGCTGTTTGAGGGCCGTGGCGACTATCAGCTGATTCTCGACACGGTGGAGCCGGCCGGTGACGGCGCACTGCGCCTGGCCTTCGACGCGCTGAAGGAAAAACTCAGCGCCGAAGGCCTGTTCAGTGCCGAGCGCAAGGTGCCGCTGCCCGCACACCCACGGCGCATCGGGATTATCAGCTCGCCCACCGGTGCGGTGATTCGCGACATCATCAGCGTGTTCCGTCGCCGGGCGCCCAACGTGGAACTGACGTTGATCCCGACAGCCGTACAAGGTCGTGAAGCCGTGGCGCAGATCGTCCGTGCACTGAAGCTGGCCGATGCACGCGGCTTCGACGCGCTGATCCTGGCCCGTGGCGGCGGGTCGCTGGAAGACCTCTGGTGCTTCAACGAAGAAGCCGTGGCGCGTGCGGTGGACGCCTGCGTGACGCCCATCGTCAGCGCCGTTGGCCATGAGACCGATGTGTCGATCAGCGACTTTGTCGCCGACGTACGCGCCCCAACGCCTTCCGCCGCTGCCGAGCTGTTGGCGCCGGACTCCAGCCACCTGACTCGCCAGGTAGAGAACCTGCACCGCCGCCTGGTGATGCTGATGCGCAACCGTCTGACCCACGACCGCCTGCGCCTGGAAGGCATGGCTCGTCGCCTGCGTCACCCGGGCGAGCGCCTGCGCCAACAGGCCCAGCGCCTGGATGACCTGGACATGCGCCTGCGGCGTGCCTTCGAGCGCAGCCTCAACACCCGTCGCGAGCGTTTGATCCGCCTGGAAACCCGCCTCGCCGGCCAACACCCCGGCCGCCAACTGGCGCTGTTGCGCCAACGCCTGGACAGCCTTGCCGAACGCCTGCCCCGCGCCATGCGCGAAGGCCTCAAGGCCCGTCGCCTGCAACTGCAAAGCCAGGTGCAGACGCTGCACGTGGTCAGCCCGCTGGCGACGCTTGGACGCGGCTACAGCATCTTGCTCGACGAACGCGGCCAGGCGATTCGCAACGCCGCGCAAACCCACACCGGGCAGCGCCTGACCGCGCGCCTCGGTGAAGGCCAATTGCAGGTACGGGTGGAAGACAACCACCTGACGCCCGTCACCCTCTCGTTACTGGACTGATTGATGCCACGCTTTTTAAGTTTGCTGATGCTGCTGTGCCTGACCTTTAACGCCCATGCCGACAGCTACATCACCCGGCTGCTGAACAAGCCGGTGCCCGGTGGCGTGGCGGTGGTCGACCTCGGCACTTCGGCCACGGCGCCCAAAGCCACCTACATGAACCGCCCAGTGCTGGTGGTGAAGGAGCAAAACAACTGGCTGGCGATTGTGGGCATCCCGCTGACGGTCAAGCCCGGCACCCAACGCATTACCAGCGGCAGCCAGAACCTGCCGTTTGTCGTGGGCTTCAAGAAATACCCCGAGCAGCACATCACCCTGAAGAACAAGAGCCAGGTGAACCCGGACCCGGCGCAACTCAAGCGCATCGAAGGCGAGCTGGCGGTCCAGCTCAAGGCGTATCGCAGTTTCAGCCCGAACACGCCGAGCAACCTGCTGCTGGACAAGCCGGTGAACGGGCCGCTGTCGAGCAAGTTCGGCGTACGACGTTTCTTCAATGGCGAGGAGCGGAATCCGCATTCCGGCCTGGACTTTGCCGTGGGCGCCGGCACGCCGATCAAGACCCCGGCAGCGGGCAAGGTGATCCTGACCGGCAACTACTTCTTCAACGGCAACACCGTGTTTGTCGACCATGGCCAGGGCTTTATCAGCATGTTCTGCCATATGTCGAAGATTGATGTGAGCGTGGGCCAGCAACTGGCTCGTGGTGCAGTGGTGGGCAAGGTCGGTTCCACCGGCAGGGCGACCGGGCCGCATATGCATTGGAACATCAGCCTGAACGACGCACGGGTGGATCCGGCGATCTTTATCGGCGCGTTTCAGCCCTGACGCTCAATTGCGCACCCGGCAACGGGTGCGCAAACAAAACAACCTCGCGCACAATTCTCAACCATAAAATCTCGTTTTCCTCAGTAATAGCAGAACTTCTCTCAATTTTTTCCGACTGCTTGCCATCTTTCACCCCGGCGGTTAGGGTTGGACCTATGAAAACCTCTCACACCCTCATTCAGCTCCGCCAGCACCGCAGCCTGTGCCTAGTCAGCGCACGACTGCCAGGCTGAATCGATCTGCCTCGTCTTCTGCTTTATCCCCAATAACAGTTTTACGGCAGGCCGCCTTTTCTCGGCCCCTAGACAAAGGATTTCCCGATGAGCATGCTCAAAGACCCGTCTTCGAAGTACCGCGCGTTCCCGACCATTGATATCCCGGACCGCACCTGGCCTTCGAAAACCATCACCACCGCGCCGATCTGGTGCAGTTCCGACCTGCGCGACGGCAACCAGTCGCTGATCGAACCGATGGACGCGGTGAAAAAGCTGCGTTTCTGGAAGACCCTGGTCGCCGTCGGTGTGAAGGAAATCGAAGCCTCCTTCCCGGCCGCATCGCAAACCGATTTCGACTTCGTGCGCACCCTGATCGAAGACAATCACATCCCCGAGGACACTACCATCCAGGTGCTGACCCAGGGCCGTGAAGACTTGATCGCGCGCACCTTCGAATCCCTGCGCGGGGCGAAGAAAGCCATCGTTCACTTGTACAACGCCACCTCGCCGTCGTTCCGCCGCATCGTGTTCAACCAGGACAAGGATGGCATCAAGGCGATCGCGGTCAACGCGGCCAAGCTGTTCGTCAAATACGCCGCCCAGCAGCCGGAAACCCAGTGGACCTTCGAATACTCGCCAGAGACGTTCAGCGCCACTGAGCTTGAGTTCGCCAAGGAAGTCTGTGACGCGGTGATCGAGGTCTGGAACCCGACGCCTGAGCACAAGGTGATCCTCAACCTGCCAGCCACCGTCGAGTGCGCCACCCCGAACATCTATGCCGACCAGATCGAGTGGTTCGGTCGTCATATCAACCGTCGCGACAGCGTGATCATCAGCCTGCACACCCACAACGACCGTGGCACCGGCGTAGCCGCCACCGAGTTGGGCCTGATGGCCGGCGCCGACCGTGTCGAAGGCTGCCTGTTCGGCAACGGCGAGCGTACCGGTAACGTCGACCTGGTCACCGTGGCCTTGAACATGTACACCCAGGGCCTCGACCCTCAGCTGGACTTCTCCGACATCGACGGTATTCGCAAAGTCGTCGAAGAGTGCAACCAGATCCCGGTGCACCCGCGTCACCCGTACGTCGGCGACCTGGTTCACACCGCCTTCTCCGGCTCCCACCAGGACGCGATCCGCAAGGGCTTCACCCAGCAGAAAGACGACGCCTTGTGGGAAGTGCCGTACTTGCCGATCGACCCGGCCGACATCGGCCGCAGCTACGAGGCGGTGATCCGCGTCAACAGCCAGTCGGGCAAAGGCGGCATCGCCTACCTGCTGGAGCAGGAATACGGCATCAGCTTGCCGCGCCGCATGCAGATCGAGTTCAGCCAGGTGGTACAGGCCGAAACCGACCGCGTGGGCCTGGAGATGACCGCCGCGCAGATCTACAGCTTGTTGCAGCGTGAATACCTGCAAGCCAACATTCCTTACGCGCTGGTCAGCCATCGCTTGCAGGAAGAGAACGGCAACAGCTCGGTGGAAGTTGAAGTCTCCGGCAAGGGCCAGGGCGAAACCAACCTGCGCTGGCACGGCAAAGGCAACGGCGCCCTGGAAGCGCTGGTGGCCGGGCTGCCGATTGGTGTGGAGATCATGGATTACAACGAACACGCGATTGGCGCCGGCACCAATGCCAAGGCGGCGGCCTACATCGAGCTGCGAGTGAACGGTGAGCGTCCGGTGCATGGCGTGGGCATTGATGAAAACATCACCACGGCGAGCTTCAAGGCGGTGTTCAGCGCGCTGAACCGCTCGTTGAGCCAGCTGGAAGCGAAAGCGGCATAAACACTGACCGCTGAAATGCAAAAGGCCCCGGGATGAGAATCCAGGGGCCTTTTTTATGATCGTTCCCACGCTCCGCGTGGGAATGCAGCTCGGACGCTCCGCGTCCCGAAGCGTGACGCGGAGCGTCACAAGAGGCGTGCCCACGCAGAGCGTGGGAACGATTTATAAATCCTTCAGGTGAACTCGAAGCTGTCCGCATCCAGGTTCGCCGGGAAGCGCGTGCGGTACTCCGCCAATTCCGCTGCGTCCAGGCACACCTGGAACACCCCGTCCGCCTCCCCTGCGCTCAGCAGGCTTTCGCCCTGGAAGTCCACGACCTGGCTGTCGCCGGTGTAGGCAAAGCCCTTGCCGTCCGTGCCCACCCGATTCACCGCCGCCACGTAGCACAGGTTTTCAATGGCCCGTGCCGGCAGCAGACGGTTCCAGTGCTGGCGACGTGCGCCCGGCCAGTTGGCGGTGTACAGCAGCAAGTCAGTGTCCTGGGCGTCACGACTCCACACCGGGAATCGCAGGTCGTAGCAGATCAACGGACGAATCCGCCACCCCTTGAGTTCGAACTGCACCTGGCGCTCGCCGGGGGTGTAGTGGTCGTGTTCACCGGCCATACGGAACAGGTGACGCTTGTCGTAGTGCAACACCTCACCATCCGGTCGCGCCCACAGCAGGCGGTTGCGGTGGCTGCCATCGGCGGCCTGGATGATCACGCTGCCGGTGATCACCGCGTTGTACTTCTTCGCCTGGGCCTGCAGCCATTGATGGGTGGGGCCGTTTTCAGGCTCGGCGAGGGTTTCCGATTCCATCGAGAAACCGGTGGTGAACATCTCCGGTAGCACGATCAGGTCGGCACCCTTGGCCTGTTCCAGCAGCAGTTCAAAATGCTCCAGGTTGGCCTGGCGGTCGTGCCAGGCCAGGGTGGTTTGCACCAGGGCGATGTTCAGGTTGGGCAGTGCACTCAGATCACGCATAGTTTCTCGGCTGCTTGACGCAGCGTCTCCTCGCGTTTGGCAAAGCACAGTCGCACCAGGCGCTGGCCTTGCGGTGGGTTCCGGTAGAACACCGAGACCGGGATGGTTGCTACGCCATGCTCGCGGGTCATCCATAGCGACATGGCGACGTCATCCAGGTCCGGGCGAATCTGTGAGTAATCCACCAATTGAAAGTAGGTACCGGCCACCCGGGTAAAGCTGAAACGCGACGGTTCCAGCAGGTCGCAGAACAGGTCGCGCTTGGCTTGATAAAAAGCCGGCAGCTCCTCGACGTGTTCCGGGTGTTCGGCCATGAAGTCTGCCAAAGCGTACTGCAACGGGGTCACGCCGCAAAAGTTGACATATTGATGCACCTTGCGCAGCTCGGCGCTGAGGGCTGGCGGCGCGACCACGTAGCCGGTTTTCCAGCCGGTGACGTGGTAGGTCTTGCCGAACGAACTGACCACAAACGCACGCTGATACAGCTCTTCGTGAGCCAGCACGCTGACGTGGGGCACACCGTCGAACACCAGGTGCTCGTAGACCTCGTCGCTGACCAGGTAGATGTCGCGGTCGCGGATCAACTCGGCCAACTGGTCCAGCTCGGCACGGCTGATCAGGGCACCGGTGGGGTTATGCGGGCTGTTGAGGATGATCATGCGGGTGCGCGGCGACAGCGCAGCGCGCAGTTGCTCGAAGTCCAGGGCGAAATCATCCAGACCCAGTTGCACGTGTACGCAGCGACCGCCTGCCAGTTCCACAGAAGGCTCGTAGCTGTCGTAGGCCGGATCGAACACGATGACTTCATCACCGCTGCGGATCACCGCCTGGATCGCACAGAAGATCGCTTCAGTGGCGCCTGGGGTGATGGTCACTTCGCTGTCGGCATTCACCGTTGCGCCATAGCTGCGGGCGATCTTGGCCGCCACTTGCTGGCGCAGTACCGGCAGGCCGGTCATCGGGGCGTATTGGTTATGGCCCAGGGCAATGTGTCTGCCCACTCCATCGAGCAACTCCTGGGGCCCGTTAAAGTCGGGAAAGCCCTGGGACAGGTTGAGCGCACCGGTTTCGGCAGCGAGTTGCGACATGGTGGTGAAGATGGTGGTGCCGACATTCGGCAGCTTGCTGGTGATCATCGGTGCGCCCCTTGCGGTGAGCCCCAAGTTTTAAGCTGCATGCCGCGAAGGGTCAACCGCCAGGCACAAAAAAAGGGCTCCGAAAGAGCCCTTTTTCAACCGATCAGGATCAGCGCTTGTCGCGGCGCTTTTTGTCGGCCTTCTTGTGGTGCGTCATCATCCGGCGCTTTTTGTTTACCTGGCGGTCGGTGAGGCTGTTCTTGTTACCTTCGTACGGGTTCTCGCCACCCTTGAACTCGATACGGATCGGCGTACCGACCAGTTTCAAGACGCGGCGGTAGGTATTTTCCAGGTAACGCACGTAGGACTTCGGCACCTTCTCCAGCTGGTTACCGTGAATCACGATAATCGGCGGGTTGGCACCACCCAAGTGAGCGTAGCGCAGCTTGATCCGACGGTTGTTGACCATCGGCGGCGCGTGCTCGCTGACCGCATCTTCAAGAATCTGGGTCAGGCGGTTGGTCGGCCAGCGGGTAACCGCGGACTTGAACGAGTTCTGCACCGAGGCGTAGAGGTTACCCACGCCGGTACCGTGCAGTGCCGATATAAAGTGGATATCGGCAAACTCGACGAAGAACAGGCGACGCTGCAGCTCGACCTTGACGTAGTCGCGCTCGCTCGGCGTCATGCCGTCCCACTTGTTGATCGCAATCACCAGGGCGCGACCGGCTTCCAGGGCAAAGCCCAGCAAGTTCAGGTCGTGGTCTACCACGCCTTCGCGGGCGTCCATGACGAAGATCACCACGTTGGCGTCTTTGATCGCCTGCAGGGTTTTCACCACGGAGAACTTTTCAACTTCTTCGTGGATCTTGCCGCGCTTGCGCACACCGGCAGTGTCGATCAGCGTGTACTTCTCGTCGTTACGCTCGAACGGGATGTAGATGCTGTCGCGGGTGGTGCCCGGCTCGTCATAGACGATTACCCGGTCTTCACCGAGCATGCGGTTGACCAGGGTCGACTTGCCGACGTTCGGACGGCCGATGATCGCGATCTTGATACCGTCTTTTTCGCTTGGGCCAGGAATGCGCTTGGCTTCCTCGCCTTCGGCAACGATTTCTTCTTCGCCTTCGACTTCATCCACGTCATCACGCGGGAAGTCGCGCAGGGCGATTTCCAGCATCTGGGTGATGCCGCGACCGTGGGCACCGGCGATCGGGATCGCATCGCCCAGGCCCATCGGGCTGAACTCGGCGCGGGCCATTTCAGGATCGATATTGTCGATCTTGTTGGCCACCACGTAGGAACGCTTGTTGCGCTTGCGCAGGTGCTCGCCAATCATCTGGTCTGCAGCGGTGTAGCCCGCGCGGGCGTCCACCAGGAACAACACGACATCAGCTTCTTCAATGGCCAGCAGCGACTGCTCGGCCATCTTTTCGTCCATGCCATGCTCGTCACCGGAGATACCACCGGTGTCGACAATAATGTAGGAGCGCCCTTGCCACTTTGCCTCACCGTATTGGCGATCACGGGTCAGACCGGACAAGTCGCCGACGATGGCGTCGCGAGTCCTGGTCAGGCGGTTGAACAAGGTGGACTTGCCGACGTTCGGTCGGCCCACCAGGGCGATTACGGGAACCATGCGGCTCTCCACTTCGTTATTTCAGAAAATACAAAAGCCGCTGCAAGGCAGCGGCTGGTGCTCGGGGCAGCGCTCGAAAGCGCCGCATGCCCTGCCGAAGCAGGGCCGCCTGGGAATTACCCCAAGCATAGTCAAACCATTACTTGATGGTCAGCGCTTCCAGTTTGCCGCTGTTGCCATACACGTAAAGCATGTTACCTACCACCAGCGGACGGGCACGCAGGCCGTCGCTGTCGATACGTTCGCGACCCACGAAGCGACCGTCCACCTGGCTCAGCAGGTGCAGGTAACCTTCAAAGTCGCCTACCGCCACGTAGCTGGAGAACACTTCCGGTGCCGACAACTGACGGCGGGCCAGGGAGTCGTTGCTCCACAACGCAGTGGTGGAACGCTCGTCGACACTTTCAACGGTGCCGGACGCCAGGCTTACGTAGACGCTGCCAAACCCTTGGGCGACACCGGCGTAGCTGGAAGCATCACGCTGCCAGTTGATCCGGCCGCTCTGCACGTCCAGCGCCGCAACACGGCCCTGATAAGTAGCGACGTAAAGGGTATCACCCGACAGCAGCAAGCCACCGTCGATGTCCACTACGCGGTCCAGTTCCGAACGACCTTGAGGAATCGCGACCCGGGTTTCCCAGGCCGGCACGCCGTTCTGGGTGTCCAGGGCGACCACTTTACCGGTCGACAGGCCTGCCAGTGCCAGGTTGCTGGTCACAACCGGACCGCTGGTACCGCGCAAGGTCAGGACCGCCGGCGTGCTGTCATACAACCAGCGCTGGTTACCGGTGGCGGCGTCGAGGCCGATCACACGGTCATCCTGGGTCTGCACGACAACCACGTCACCGTTGGTAGCCGGTGGCGAGAGCACTTCACTGGTCACGCGAGCGCGCCATTTCTCTTCACCGGTGCTCGAATCCAGTGCCACGACGTCGCCTTTCAGCGTGCCGAGCATCACCAGGCCAGAACCCACGCCAACGGCGCCGGACACAGGCAGTTCGAGGTCTTTCTTCCACTTGACGTCGCCGTTCATGCGATCCATGGAGACCACAACACCGGTGGAATCAGCGGCGTAGATAGTGTCACCGTCGATCGCCGGGACCATCAGGTTGTACAGATCGCCCTGACCGTCACCAATGGAGCGGCTCCACTGCTTTTGCAGGACCACTTCTTCCTTGAAGCTGGTCAGCTCGGCCGGAGGCAGTTCTTTTTTGCTGTTGCTGCTGCAACCCGCGGCCAAAACGGCCAGAGCCAGCAATGCTGCATGTTTCCAACGGATCACGTCACGCATCCCCTTTGGCCAAGTCGTCGAGCTTGATTTGTAAGCCACCGACCGCCGCTTCATCAGACAGCGCCGCCTTGGCTTTTTGGTACGCAGCATTGGCTTCGTCGGTACGACCCAATTGGACCAGGAGGTCGCCCTTGAGCTCTTCACGAGTGGCCAGGAATGCCTTGTCAGCATCGCCGTCGAGCAGTTTCAGTGCTTCGTCGGCCTTGTTCTGTGCCGCCAGTACCTGAGCCAGACGCTGACGTGCGATTTCACCCAGTGTCGGGTTGGCCGGCTTGTCGGTGATGGCTTTCAGCTCGGAGGCGGCGTCATCCAGCTTGCCGTTGTCGACCGCAACTTTTGCGACGAACAGGCTGCCGTATTGCGCGTAGGTGCTACCGCCGAATTCGCTCTTCAGCTTGCCGGCCAGGTCTGCAACCTGGGCCAGGTCAGGCTTGCCGTTTGGCGTCAGCGTGGTTTCCAGCAGTTGCTGATAGATAATCGAGGCGCCTTGCGACTGGTTAGCCTGATACTTGTGCCAGGCTTGCCAGCCGAACACCACTACTAAAGCCAGCAAGCCGCCAGTGACCAGGGGCTTGCCGTTGCGCTGCCACCAGTCTTTGAACTCGGCCAGCTGGTCATCATCAGTACTCGACACCCCAATACTCCTTAATCGCTAAATCGGCTGTTTGACAGCTTCAACCCTGCACGATGCAGGTGGCCAGGTGCGCTGCAAGCGCATCAAAGGCAATGCTTTGTTGTTCACCCTGACCACGCAGGGGTTTGAAACTTACCGCTTGCTGGGCCAATTCATCATCACCCAGGATCAGTGCATACAACGCACCGCTCTTGTCGGCTTTCTTGAACTGGCTTTTGAAGCTGCCGGCGCCGGCATTGACTTGCAGGCGCAGGTTCGGCAGTTGGTCGCGCAGTTTCTCGCTCAGGGCCAGGGCAGCCAGTTCGGCCGCCTCGCCAAAGGCACAGAAGTACACGTCCACCTGACGGGAGATTTCTTCGGGAACCTGCTCCAGGGTTTCCAGCAGCAGGATCAGCCGCTCGATGCCCATGGCAAAACCTACGCCGGTGGTCGGCTTGCCGCCCATCTGCTCGACCAGGCCGTCGTAACGACCACCGGCACACACCGTGCCCTGGGCGCCGAGCTTGTCGGTGACCCACTCGAACACGGTCTTGCTGTAGTAATCGAGGCCACGTACCAGTTTCGGGTTGATGACGTAAGGAATACCGGCTGCATCCAGGCGAGCCTTGAGGCCCTCGAAGTGGATACGGGACTCGTCGTCCAGGTAGTCGGCCATTTTCGGCGCATCCACCAGTACGGCCTGGGTCTCGGCGTTCTTGGTGTCCAGTACCCGCAGCGGGTTGGTTTTCAGGCGGCGCTGGCTGTCTTCGTCCAGCTTGTCCAGGTGGGCCGACAGGAATTCCACCAGGGCTTCGCGGTAGCGGCCCCGGGATTCGCTGGTGCCCAGGCTGTTGAGTTCAAGCTTGACCGCATCACGGATGCCCAGCATGCCCCACAGGCGCCAGGTCAGCACGATCAGCTCGGCGTCGATGTCCGGACCGTCTAGGTTGAAGACTTCCAGGCCGATCTGGTGAAACTGGCGATAACGGCCTTTCTGCGGACGCTCGTGGCGGAACATCGGGCCGATGTACCAGAGCTTCTGCGGCTGGCCACCGCCGGTGAGGCCATGTTCGAGCACCGCACGCACACACGCGGCAGTACCTTCCGGACGCAGGGTCAGGGAGTCACCGTTGCGGTCTTCGAAGGTGTACATCTCTTTTTCGACGATGTCGGTCACTTCACCGATGGAGCGCTTGAACAGCTCGGTGAACTCGACGATCGGCATGCGGATCTGCTTGTAACCGTAGTTATCCAGCAGGCGCGCGACTGTGCCCTCGAAGTAGCGCCACAGGGGCGTCTGCTCAGGCAGGATGTCGTTCATGCCACGAATGGCTTGCAGAGACTTGCTCACATCAAATCCTTAAATTCGTTCGATCAGCCGCGCGCGATAACCGCTGCGTCAGCTTCGACCTTTTCGGCCGCTTTCTGGCGGATCAGCCGTTCCAGCTCATCCACCAGATTGTCATTCGTCAATTTCTGCGACGGCTTGCCGTCGATGTAAATCAGGTTTGGCGTACCACCGGTCAGGCCCACATGGGCCTCTTTGGCCTCACCCGGCCCGTTGACCACACAGCCGATCACCGCGACATCCAGCGGCACCAGCAGGTCTTCGAGGCGTACTTCCAGTTCGTTCATGGTTTTCACCACGTCGAAGTTCTGCCGCGAGCAGCTCGGGCAGGCAATGAAGTTGATGCCACGGGAACGCAAATGCAGGGATTTGAGAATGTCGTAACCGACTTTCACTTCCTCTACCGGGTCTGCCGCGAGGGAGATGCGAATAGTATCGCCAATCCCGTCGGCCAGCAGCATACCGAGACCCACCGCAGATTTCACTGTGCCTGAGCGTAAACCGCCGGCTTCGGTGATACCCAGGTGCAGCGGCTGGACGATTTCCTTGGCCAGCAGGCGGTACGCTTCTACCGCCATGAACACGTCGGAAGCCTTTACGCTGACCTTGAAGTCCTGGAAATTCAGGCGTTCGAGGTGTTCAACGTGGCGCAGCGCGGACTCGACCAGTGCGGCCGGCGTCGGCTCGCCGTACTTCTTTTGCAGGTCTTTTTCCAGCGAGCCGGCGTTGACGCCGATGCGAATTGGAATCCCGCGATCACGGGCGGCATCCACCACGGCGCGAACCCGGTCTTCACGGCCGATGTTGCCCGGGTTGATCCGCAGGCAATCGACGCCCAACTCGGCCACGCGCAACGCGATCTTGTAGTCGAAGTGAATATCGGCGACCAGCGGCACCTTGACCAGTTGCTTGATGCGGCCAAAGGCTTCGGCAGCGTCCATATCCGGTACGGAAACCCGCACGATGTCGACGCCCGCCGCTTCCAGGCGGTTGATCTGGGCGACAGTGGCCGCCACATCATTGGTGTCGCTGTTGGTCATGCTTTGTACTGCGATGGGGGCATCGCCGCCCACCGGCACCGAGCCGACCCAGATCTTGCGCGATACGCGACGTTTGATTGGAGATTCGCCGTGCATGACTTTATTGTCCCAACTTGAGGCGAGCAGTCTCGCCACTGGTGAACGGCGCCACGTCCACAGGCTGGCCGTTGTAGGCCACTTGCGCGCCACGGGCAAAGCCCAGACGCAGCGTCAAAGGAGGCTTGCCGCCCTGGTCAAGTGTATCTCCCTTACGCTTCAGACCACTGAACAGCACCTTGCCGTTGCCATCGGAGACTTGCGTCCAGCAGTCAGCGACGTAGGTAATTTGTACTCGGCCATCACCGGCGATCAGTACCGGGGTGGTTGGCGCGGAAATCGCCGGGGCGACGGGAGCCGTTGTTGCCGGAGCCTGCGCCGGTACTGCTGGCGTTGCTGGCGTATGAGCTGGAGCAGCAGGCGTCACTGCAACCGCTGGAGCGGGTGCGACGGGTGCCACTGCGGCGGCAGTACCTGCTTCGGGCGCAGGCTGCTCGGCGCTTGGTTCTGCCTCGGGCACCGCCTGCCCCTGGGCCACGGCCTGGTCTTCCGGCTCATCCAACGGATGAATCTGGGTGGTGCCGTCGGCGCTTTCGACTTCGACGTGCTCCATGGCGTTGCTGGACAAGTCCTTGCCACGCTGGGCGGTCTGATCCTGCCACCATACAAAACCACCGCCGATCACGGCGATGAGCAGCAACAGGCTGACAATGCGCAAAATGGTGTGGGAAACCCGCACAGGCTCTTCAATGCGGCCAAGACCATGGACATTGCTGCCCTGGGAATCGGTACCGGTGATTTGGTCGAATTCCTGGACCAATGCAGCCTGGTCGATACCCAGCAACTTCGCGTAGGCGCGGATATAGCCGCGGGCAAAGGTATGCCCTGGCAGCTTGTCGAATGCGCCAGCTTCAAGGTTGCCCAATGAAGTCGTGGTCAAATTGAGCTTGAGGGCCACTTCTGCCAGCGACCAACCATTGCTTTCGCGGGCCTGACGCAAGGTCTCGCCTGGGTTTCCACGATTAGCTGCTACAACTTCCGGGTGCGCCGCTTTCATCATTGCTCCGACAGGTATTGCTGATATTCCGGCGTACCGGGATAGAGTCGTTCGAGTTGCTGGCCAAAACGTGCGGCCTTGTCGCGTTCTTCATGAACCGTCGCCAGGCGCACACCGAGCAATAGACTACGTGCATTTTGCCCGCTCAGCAGGCTAAAACGCTCGTAATAGTCACGTGCCGGCACATAATGCCTGTCTTCGAAGGACAACTCAGCCATTTCGAGCAAGGCCCGTGGCTGGCGCTGGTTCAGGTGCAGGGCTTTTTCCAGTTGCTGGCGTGCGGTGTCGCGCTGGCCGAGAAGCATTGAGGTCACCCCCAGGTTCTCGAAAACCCGCGAACGCTCAGGATAGAGGGTATCGGCCGCAGCCTGCTGGAAATATTCGGATGCCTGGGCATAACGTTTCTGCGCAAACAAAAAACTGCCGTAGTTATTCAGCAGTCTTGGGTCGCCAGGGCGTGTGGCCAGGGCCTTTTGGAAATATTGATCGGCCAATTCGGGCTCGGCCTGGGCCTGGAACACCAAGGCCAACGCAGCATTGGCGTCGGCGTCGCTGCCATCCAGCTCGAGGGCTTTTTTCAGCGGCACCTTGGCCTGTTCGGTCATCCCTTGCTGCAAGTACCCCAAGCCCAGCTGCACATAGGCAGCTCGCGCTTCGTCACGGCCCTTGCCGGTTTGCAACGGGCTGTCATGGCCCGATGAAACACAGCCAGCCGCGAGGCTGGCAACAAGCAAAAGCAGCGCAAGGCGCAAGGGCATAGAGATCCTCTCTCAGGTTCGAGTCGCGGCGCTTTGCGGCATATCGTCGGCGGCACTCAATTCACGCACGGCGATATAACGTTCGCTGCGACGGGTGCGATCCAGCACCTGTCCTACCAATTGGCCACATGCCGCATCGATGTCTTCGCCGCGGGTGGTGCGCACGGTGACATTGAAGCCTGCATGGTGCAGTTGATCCTGGAAACGGCGGATGGCGTTGTTGCTCGGCCGCTCATAGCCAGAATGGGGAAACGGGTTAAACGGAATCAGGTTGATCTTGCACGGTACGTTCTTGAGCAACTCGATCATCTCGACCGCGTGCTCGACCTTGTCGTTGATGTCCTTGAGCATGGTGTACTCAATGGTCAACACACGCTTTTCGCCCAAGGTCGCCATGTAGCGCTGGCAAGATTCGAGCAGCATCTTAAGCGGATACTTCTTGTTGATCGGCACCAATTGGTTACGCAATGCGTCATTCGGTGCGTGCAGCGACAACGCCAGGGAGACGTCGATGTGCTTGGCCAGCTCATCGATCATCGGTACCACGCCGGAGGTCGACAGGGTCACGCGGCGCTTGGAGATACCGTAGCCCAGGTCGTCCATCATCAGGTGCATGGCCGCGACAACGTTGTCGAAGTTCAGCAGCGGCTCGCCCATGCCCATCATCACCACGTTGGTGATGGCACGGTCGGCGGTCGCCGGGATGCTGCCGAACGATTTATTGGCAATCCACACCTGGCCGATGACTTCGGCGGCGGTGAGGTTGCTGTTGAAACCTTGCTTGCCGGTGGAGCAGAAACTGCAGTCCAGGGCACAGCCTGCCTGGGACGAAACGCACAGAGTGCCGCGCTTGCCCTGGGGAATGTACACGGTCTCGACGCAGCTGCCGGACGCCACGCGCACCACCCACTTACGGGTGCCGTCGGTGGAAATGTCCTCGCTGACCACTTCGGGGCCGCGAACTTCGGCAATGGCCTTGAGCTTGTCGCGCAGGGCCTTGCTGACGTTCGTCATGGCGTCGAAATCATCGACGCCAAGATGGTGAATCCACTTCATTACCTGAGCGGCACGAAAACGCTTCTCCCCGATTGAGTCGAAGAATTTTTCCATTTCCTGTTGAGTCAGACCCAGCAGGTTGGTTTTTGCAGTCAATGTAGTCATGGATTCACCTTCGCTCTTTTAAGCCAATGCTTAGCGAGCGGTTACTTCAGTAGCAGCGAAAAAGTACGAGATTTCGCGGGCAGCAGCGGCTTCGGAGTCCGAACCGTGAACGGCGTTGGCGTCGATCGATTCAGCGAAGTCAGCACGGATGGTGCCGGCCGCAGCTTCTTTAGGGTTGGTAGCGCCCATCAGCTCACGGTTCAGAGCGATAGCGTTTTCGCCTTCCAGAACCTGAACAACAACAGGACCGGAGATCATGAAGGCAACCAGGTCGCCGAAGAAACCACGAGCGCTGTGCTCAGCGTAGAAGCCTTCAGCTTCGGCTTTGGACAGTTGCTTGAGTTTCGAAGCTACAACCTTCAGGCCGGCTTTTTCGAAACGAGTGGTGATCTCGCCGATGACGTTTTTTGCAACAGCGTCAGGCTTGATGATGGAGAAAGTACGTTGAACAGCCATGGTGTAACTCCAGAAACGGTAATTTGCGAAAAATTAAACCCGCGAATTATACGCGGGTTCTTGGGTATTGCCTAACTGCGTAAAAAGGCGATTCAGTCTGCTTCTTCGATCCACAGGCCTTGTATCGCCTCAAGAACCTTTTCGCCACCCCGATCCGGGATGTCGTCAAATTCCGGCAGCTGCATCACCAGGTTGCGCAACTTGACGAAGTTCACCGACAGAGGATCGACATCCGGGTGAGCTTCAGCAAGTTGTATAGCGATTTCTTGTACATCAACCCATTTCAGGCTCATGACATTTCCTTGAATCAATGCGGCGCTTCGGCGGCATGGTTAAGCGAATATTTCGGAATTTCAACAGTGAGATCTTCTGTTCCCACTTTTGCCTGGCAGCTCAAGCGTGATGTCGGCTCCAGACCCCACGCCCTATCAAGATAGTCCTCTTCCAGCTCATCAGCCTCTTCCAGGCTATTGAAACCTTCGCGGATGATGCAATGGCAAGTGGTACAGGCGTTAACGCCGCCGCAGGCGCTTTCGATCTCGATGTGGTTATCGTGAGCGACTTCGAGAATGGACTTGCCGGTCTCAGCCTCCACAACCATACCATCCGGGCAATGCTCGGCGTGTGGCAGAAAAATGATCTGCGGCATCAGTTAATCCTCAAGTTCATTCAAGTTGCGGCCCGCCAGGGCGGCTTTTACCGTCTGGTCCATACGACGGGCGGCAAAGGCATCGGTCACTTGCGACAGGCGCTTGGTCTGTTGCTCGATGGCGTAACCATCGGTGCCTTTCATCAATTCAGCCAGTTCCTGCATTTGCAGGTCGATAACCATGCGCTCTTCGGCATCCAGCAGACGCTCGCCGTCAGCTTCAAGGGCGCCCTGCACCGCTTCGAGCAGGCGCTGGGCGTCGACTTGCTGCTCACGCAGCACGCGGGCGACCTTGTCGTCCCCGGCGTACTGGAACGAATCCTTGAGCATCTTGGCGATTTCGCCGTCGGTCAGGCCGTAGGACGGCTTGACCTGGATGCTGGCTTCAACGCCAGAGGCCAATTCGCGAGCGGCAACACTAAGCAAGCCGTCGGCGTCGACCTGGAAGGTCACGCGAATCTTCGCCGCACCAGCCACCATCGCCGGAATGCCGCGCAATTCGAAGCGCGCCAGGGAACGGCAGTCGCTGATCAGCTCACGCTCGCCCTGCAGCACATGAATCATCATGGCCGTCTGGCCATCTTTGTACGTGGTGAAGTCCTGGGCGCGGGCAACGGGGATGGTGGTGTTGCGTGGAATCACCTTCTCCATCAGGCCGCCCATGGTTTCCAGCCCCAGGGACAACGGGATTACGTCGAGCAGAAGCAGTTCGCCACCATCACGCTTGTTACCGGCGAGGGTATCGGCCTGGATCGCGGCACCAATGGCCACCACTTGATCCGGGTCGATTTCAGTCAGCGGCTGACGGCCGAAGGCTTCAGCGACCGCCTCACGAACACGCGGCACGCGGGTCGACCCGCCCACCATGACCACGGCGACCACGTCTTCCAGCTCGACACCGGAATCACGCACGGCGCGGCGGCAGGCTTTCAGGCTGCGGGCGACCATCGGTTCGATCAACGAATCGAACGCTTCGCGGGTCAGTTGAGCCGACCAGCTACCGTAGGAAACTTCAACCGACGCAGCGTCAGTCAGCGCTTCTTTGGCGGCACAGGCAGTTTGCAGCAAATTACGTTGCGCACCCGGGTCCAGGTCGGCAGACAAGCCGGCGCTGGTGATGATCCAGCCAGCAATGGCGTGATCGAAGTCATCGCCACCCAGGGCGGTATCGCCACCGGTAGCCAGCACTTCGAAGACACCGCCGGTCAGGCGCAGGATCGAAATATCAAAGGTACCGCCGCCCAGGTCGTAAATAGCCACCAGGCCTTCGGCGTGCTGATCCAGGCCGTAAGCCACAGCGGCTGCGGTCGGCTCGTTGAGCAGGCGCAGCACGTTCAGGCCGGCAAGTTTCGCCGCATCCTTGGTGGCCTGGCGCTGAGCGTCATCGAAATATGCAGGAACAGTAATCACCGCACCTACCAGTTCGCCACCCAAGGTGGTCTCGGCGCGCTGGCGCAAGACCTTGAGGATATCGGCCGACACTTCCACCGGGCTTTTCGGGCCCTGGATCGTGTCGATGAACGGCATATGTGATTCGCCGCCGACAAAGCGGTATGGAAGCTGGTCGCCCAGCTGCTTGACGTCGGACAAACCACGACCCATCAAGCGCTTGACCGACAGCACGGTATTCAAAGGATCGGTAGACGCCGCCAGCTTGGCCGACTCGCCCACTTCGGTGCGGTCAGCGTGATAACGCACGGCAGACGGCAGGATGACCTGGCCATCCGCGTCGGGCAGCGGCTCGGAAAGACCGCTGCGCAATGCAGCGACCAGCGAATTGGTAGTGCCCAAGTCAATCCCGACCGCCAGACGACGCTGGTGCGGTTGAGGACTTTGACCGGGTTCGGCGATCTGCAGTAGGGCCATGGTAATCAGGACTTATCTGTATATCAGGCGTGCAACCTGGGCGGCACTGGGTTAATCGTCGAGGCGCTCTTCTAACTGGCGCACTTCGTAGGTGAGCTTGTCGAGGAACTGCATGCGCCGCATCAGGCGTTCGGCCTGTTCACGTTGCGCTGCATCATCCCAACAGGCTGCGAAGCTTTCGTTGAGTTCATCCTGGGCCACTTTCAGACGGCGCTTGAACACTGCGACTCCGGCCAGATCAGCCTCGTCCTGCAGTTCTTCAAGCTCCTCGCGCCATTGCATCTGCTGCATCAGGAAATCAGGGTCCTGGACCGTGACTTCAAGCGGCAGCTCGCGACCGCCCATCGCGAGCAGGTAGCGCGCGCGTTTGGGAGGGTTCTTGAGCGTCTGATAGGCTTCGTTGAGGCTGGCTGATTGCTCCAGCGCCAGGCGTTGCTCACGCTCGGAAGCGTCAGCGAAGCGGTCCGGATGCACCCCACGCGCCAATTCACGGTAGCGCGTGGCAAGCTGTTCAAGGTCCAGTCGAAAACTCGGCTGCAGCTCGAACAAAGCGAAATGACAAGGAGTACCCACGATCAGCCTCAGATGTTGAAGCTTTCGCCGCAGCCACATTCACCGCGTACGTTGGGGTTGTTGAACTTGAAGCCTTCGTTCAACCCTTCCTTGACGAAATCGAGTTCGGTGCCGTCCAGGTAGGTCAGGCTTTTCGGGTCGATGATCACTTTTTCGCCGTGACTCTCGAACACCTGATCTTCCTCGACCACCTCGTCGACAAACTCCAGCACGTAGGCAAGGCCGGAACAGCCCGTGGTGCGAACACCCAGACGAATCCCCTCACCTTTACCGCGCCCATTCAGGGAGCGGCGAATGTGCTGCGCAGCCGCTTCTGTCATGCTGATAGCCATCGTGACTCCTTACTCGTCGCCAAATTGCTTAGATCAAGCCTTTCTTCTGCTTGTAGTCGCGAACGGCCGCCTTGATGGCGTCTTCTGCGAGTACCGAGCAGTGGATTTTCACTGGCGGCAAGGCCAGCTCTTCGGCCAGCTGGGTGTTGCTGATAGTCACAGCCTCATCCAGGGTCTTGCCTTTCATCCATTCGGTCGCCAGGGAGCTGGAGGCGATGGCCGAACCGCAACCGTAGGTCTTGAACTTGGCGTCTTCGATAACGCCAGCTTCGTTGACTTTGATCTGCAGGCGCATAACGTCGCCGCACGCCGGAGCGCCGACCATGCCGGTGCCGACATCAGGGTCTTCCGCGTTCATCTTGCCGACGTTGCGCGGGTTTTCGTAGTGGTCGATGACCTTTTCGCTGTAAGCCATGGTACTGAATCCTCACTCATCAGGGCCGCTCTGGAGCCCTGTAAACACGCCTGCGTTTTCCGCCACGTCTTTACAGAGCCTTTTGGGTGGCGGCTTCTATATTTAGTGTGCCGCCCACTCGATCTTGGAAATGTCGACACCGTCCTTGTACATGTCCCACAGCGGGGACAAGGTACGCAGCTTGGTGACGGCCTCGCAGACTTTCTGCGCGGCGTAGTCGACTTCTTCTTCGGTGGTGAAACGGCCGAATGTAAAGCGGATCGAGCTGTGAGCCAGTTCGTCGTTGCGGCCCAGGGCGCGCAGGACGTAAGACGGCTCAAGGGAAGCCGAGGTGCAGGCCGAACCGGACGAAACCGCCAGGTCCTTGAGCGCCATGATCAGCGACTCGCCTTCGACGTAGTTGAAGCTCAAATTCAGGTTGTGCGGTACACGGGCGGTCATGCTGCCGTTGATGTACAGCTCTTCAAGGTGCTCGACCTGCTTGTAGAAGCGATCGCTCAGGGCCTTGATGCGCACGTTTTCGGCAGCCATGTCTTCCTTGGCCACACGGAACGCTTCGCCGATGCCGACGATCTGGTGGGTCGCCAGGGTGCCCGAACGCATGCCGCGCTCGTGACCGCCGCCGTGCATGGTGGCTTCGATACGTACGCGAGGCTTGCGGCTCACGTAGAGCGCGCCAATGCCTTTAGGGCCGTAGGTCTTGTGGGCAGAGAACGACATCAGGTCGACTTTCAGTTTCGACAGGTCAATATCGACCTTGCCGGTGGACTGCGCAGCGTCGACGTGCAGCAACACGCCCTTGGAGCGGGTCAGCTCGCCGATGGCGGCGATGTCGTTGATGGTGCCGATTTCGTTGTTCACGTGGATCACGGAAACCAGGATGGTGTCTTCACGCATCGCGGCTTCGATCATCGCAGGGGTCACGATACCGTCGGTGGTTGGCTCAAGGTAGGTAACCTCAAAACCTTCACGCTCCAGTTGGCGCATGGTGTCGAGGACAGCCTTGTGCTCAATCTTGGTGGTGATCAGGTGTTTGCCTTTGGTCGCGTAGAAATGCGCCGCACCCTTGATTGCCAGGTTGTCGGACTCGGTGGCACCGGAGGTCCAGACGATTTCACGTGGGTCGGCATTCACCAGGTCAGCGACCTGGCGACGAGCGTTTTCCACTGCTTCTTCGGCTTTCCAGCCGAAAACGTGGGAACGGGACGCCGGGTTACCGAAGTTTCCGTCAACCAGCAGGCATTCGCTCATCTTTTGCGCGACACGCGGATCAACCGGGGTGGTCGCTGAGTAATCAAGGTAAATCGGCAATTTCATGGACTTTCTCCTAAATCAGGCTGGCTGGCGTGCCGTTAGCTCTTCGGCTGTCACTCGACGGCGGACGCTTCAATCTTGTCCAGACGCGGCGCCTTGGTGTTGCAACGGCGCTGGTCCTGACGCTGGGCTACTTCTTGCACCTCACGGCGAGTCACAAGATCAGCCAAGCTGATACCACTCAAAAACTCATGGATCTGCAGGCTCAGGTCACACCACAAGTGGTGCGTAAGGCAGGTGTCGCCTGCGTGGCAATCACCCAGGCCCTGGCATTTGGTGGCATCGACGGATTCGTTCACCGCGTCGATCACCTGGGCGACCTGGATGCCCTGCATGTCGCGGGACAATTGATAGCCGCCGCCTGGACCACGAACGCTGGAAACCAGATTGCTGCGGCGCAACTTGGCGAACAACTGCTCGAGGTAGGACAGGGAAATGCCTTGGCGCTCGGAGATATCGGCCAGGGACACCGGCCCATTTTGCGCGTGCAAGGCCAGGTCAAGCATGGCGGTCACCGCGTATCGGCCTTTTGTAGTCAGTCTCATGGACAAGTACCAAGGTGTTTCAGAATGGGAGCAAGTATGCGATTCCCGAGTATTTAAGTCAACTATAAGACCTAGTACTTTAGTCAGGAATACCCGTAAAAAGGGCGCGCGAATCATAGCAGGGCGGGACGGGATGGACCAGCGGGAACAGGGCCAAGCGGGAATTCGGGACTAATGAAGGTCAAAATGTGGGAGCGGGCTTGCTCGCGAATGCGGTGATTCAGTCAATATATTCGGTGACTGACGCGCAGCTTTCGCGAGCAAGCCCGCTCCCACATGGGTTTTGCAGTGATTGCGAGACTTCAGCCAGCCTTGGTGGCGGCACTTTCGTCCTTGATCTCGGCAAAGTCTTCCTTGCGCAGCTCAGGCAGATCCTTGGCGCAGTAGCTGCTGCCGAGGTCTTTCAGGGCGCCGCACATACCGTCCAGCTTGCCGTCCACCGCTTGCAGGTGATCCAGCAACTGACCGATGGCACGCGCTACCGGGTCAGGCATGTCTTCGCTGACGCCATAGGCATCGAAGCCGATCTTCTCGGCCATGGCCTTGCGCTTGGCTTCCTGCTCATCACCCACTTCCGGCTTGACGATGATCCGCCCGGGAATGCCGACAACCGTTGCGCCAGGCGGTACAGCCTTGGTCACCACAGCATTGGAGCCGACCTTGGCGCCCGCACCGACGGTAAACGGACCGAGCACCTTCGCGCCCGCCCCGACTACAACGCCATCTTCCAGCGTAGGGTGGCGCTTGCCTTTGTTCCAGGTTGTGCCACCCAGGGTCACGCCCTGGTACAGGGTCACGTCATCACCAATCTCGGCGGTCTCGCCAATAACGATGCCCATGCCGTGGTCGATAAAGAAACGACGGCCGACCTTGGCGCCCGGATGAATCTCAATCCCGGTCAACCAACGGCCGAAGTTCGACACCAGCCGCGCCAGCCATTTCCAGCCCATGCCCCACAAGGCGCCGGACAGGCGATGGATCCAGATCGCGTGCATGCCCGGGTAGCAGGTCAGCACTTCAAAGGCGTTGCGCGCCGCCGGGTCACGGTGGAAAACACTCTGGATATCTTCTCGCAAACGCTCGAACATTTTTAATCCTTCCGCTTAAGAAGCTCGCCACGGGCCGCTTTCTGGGTTTCCGTGAGGATGCCACGCAATATATTCATTTCCGCTCGGCTGACCGAGCTGCGTCCGTACAACCGACGCAGGCGCGCCATCAAGTGCCGCGGTTTTTCCGGATCGAGGAACTCGATGGCCACCAGGGTTTGCTCCAGGTGCTCATAGAATCGCTCCAGCTCGTCCATGGTGGCCAGTTCGCCACTCTTGGTCGATGCAACCTCATCCTTTTCAACCTTGCTTGGCTGGCCTTCAGCGGCCAGCCAGGCCATGCGCACTTCATAGCTCAACACCTGCACCGCTGCCCCGAGGTTCAGCGAACTGAACTCGGGGTCTGATGGGATGTGCACGTGATAATGACATCGCTGCAGCTCTTCATTGGTCAGGCCGGAGTCTTCACGGCCGAATACCAAGGCGATTTCAGCGCCGCCGGCGGCCTCTTCCACGACTTTGGTCCCGCATTCGCGAGGATCCAGCAGCGGCCAGGGGATGCGACGGTCGCGAGCGCTGGTGCCGAGCACGAGGTTGCAGCCGACCAGGGCGTCTTCCAGGGTGGCAACGACCTGGGCTTTTTCGAGGATGTCATTGGCGCCAGACGCGCGCGCATCGGCCTCGTGGTGCGGGAACACCCGCGGCTCCACCAGCACCAGGCGCGTCAGCCCCATGTTCTTCATGGCTCGCGCCACGCCGCCGATATTGCCGGGATGACTGGTATTGACGAGGACGACACGGATGTTTTGCAGCAAGGGAGGCGCTCTCGGACACGGGAAAGGGGAGCAAATCTTACAGAACAGCCTAAGGTTATGCCATGAAAGGTAACGTCGTCCTTCACCTGAAGAAAGTTTCTGCTAGAATGCTCGGCTTTCTTTAACAACCTTAGGTGACACATCCATGCAGCCCATGCTGAATATCGCGCTGCGCGCCGCCCGCAGCGCCAGTGAATTGATCTTCCGCTCCATCGAGCGCCTGGATACCATCAAGGTCGACGAAAAAGACGCCAAGGATTACGTATCCGAGGTGGATCGCGCCGCCGAGCAGAAAATCATCGACGCGCTGCGCAAGGCCTACCCTACCCACGGCATCCTCGGTGAAGAAACCGGTTTGCACAAAGGTAGCGGCGAAGGCGAAGACTACCTGTGGATCATCGACCCACTGGATGGCACCACCAACTTCCTGCGCGGTATCCCGCACTTTGCCGTGAGCATTGCCTGCAAATACCGTGGCCGCCTGGAACACGCCGTTGTGCTGGACCCGGTTCGCCAGGAAGAATTCACCGCCAGCCGTGGCCGTGGCGCCCAGTTGAACGGTCGCCGCCTGCGCGTCAGCGGTCGCACCAGCCTCGACGGCGCCCTGCTGGGTACCGGCTTCCCGTTCCGTGACGACCAGATGGACAACCTGGAAAACTACCTGGGCATGTTCCGCGCCCTGGTTGGCCAGACCGCCGGCATCCGTCGCGCCGGCGCAGCCAGCCTGGACCTGGCGTATGTCGCTGCCGGTCGTTTTGATGCGTTCTGGGAGTCGGGCCTGTCCGAGTGGGACATGGCTGCAGGCGCACTGCTGATTCAAGAAGCGGGCGGCCTGGTGAGCGACTTCACCGGTGGTCACGACTTCCTGGAGAAGGGTCACGTGGTTGCCGGCAACACCAAATGCTTCAAGGCAGTCCTGACGGCGATCCAGCCGCACCTGCCGGCTTCGCTGAAGCGCTAAGCGAGCGAGCACAAAAAAGCACCCCTCGGGGTGCTTTTTTTATACCTGGGATTACTGCTGCGGCTGGTTCTGACCGATAACCAGGCGCCCTTCCTTGTCGACGGGGATCTGGTTGCCTGGATCACGATCCATGCGCACGGAGCCTTCCTTGCCGTCCAGGGTGTAACGTACGTCGTACCCGACAACCTTGTCGCTGATGTCATTAACGGTATTACAACGAGTTTGCGTGGTGGTGTAGGTATCGCGGTTCTGCATGCCTTCCTGAACCTTGTTACCAGCGTAACCGCCACCGACCGCACCGGCCACGGTGGCCAGCTTCTTGCCATTACCGCCGCCGACCTGATTACCCAACAGGCCGCCCGCCAGCGCACCGACCACCGTACCGACGATCTGATGCTGATCCTGCACAGGTTTCTGCCGGGTTACGGCAACATCCTTGCAGACTTCACGCGGGGTTTTAATCTGGGTTTTCACCGGCTGCACCGCCAGCACTTGCGCATACTCAGGGCCGCTTTTTACCAGGCTGTAGGTGGCAACAGCACCCCCGGCAGTCACACCGACAGCACCCAATACCGCACCAACCAGTAACGACTTGTTCACGTGAACCTCCTGACCATCACAAACGGACCGAACGATCCGCGCTATACCCAGCCTTGGAGCAAAAAAAAAGGCGCGAGTTCAATACTCGCGCCTTATTTGTAACAGCAGATCAACAATCACCCATCAAGGGCGGTCGTCGACCTCCTTGCCGGTGCTGGCAGGAGGGATCAAGTCTTCGCTGTTGAGGTTCAGCCAGATCAGTACCACGTTGGCGATGTAGATCGACGAGTAGGTACCCGCCAGCACGCCGATGAACAGCGACAGCGAGAAGCCCCACAGGTTGTCGCCACCGAACACCATCAGTGCGGCAATCGCCAGCAAGGTGGAGATCGAAGTCGCCATGGTGCGCAGCAGGGTCTGGGTGGTGGAGATGTTGATGTTCTCGATCAACGTCGCCTTGCGCAGCACCCGGAAGTTCTCACGAACCCGGTCGAATACCACGATGGTGTCGTTGAGGGAGTAGCCAATGATTGCCAGCACCGCCGCCAATACCGTCAGGTCGAAGGTGATCTGGAAGTAGGCCAGGATACCCACGGTCACGATCACGTCGTGGATCAGCGACACAATGGCGCCGACACCGAACTTCCACTGAAAGCGGAAAGCCAGGTAGATCATGATGCCGACCAGCGCCATCAGCATGCCGAGGCCGCCTTGGTCACGCAGCTCTTCACCTACCTGCGGGCCCACGAACTCGACGCGCTTGACCGACGCCGGGTTGTCGCCGCCGACCTTCTGCAAGGCCTCGGCTACCTGGTGACCCAGTTGCGGGTCTTCGCCCGGCATACGCACCAGCAGGTCAGTGGTTGCACCAAAGCTCTGGACGATGGCTTCGTGATAGCCGGCCTTGACCAGCTCGTTGCGCACCAGGCTAACGTCGGCCGGCTTCTCGTAGGTCAGCTCGATGAGCGTACCGCCGGTGAAGTCCAGACCGTAGTTCAGGCCCTTATGGAACCAGCTGAACAACGCCAGAACGGTAAGGAGCATGGTGAAGCCGAACGCAACGTTGCGAACGCCCATGAAGTTGATTGTACGTAACATGGCAGCCCCTTAAATCCACAACTTCTTGAAGTCACGTCCGCCAAAGATCAGGTTGACCATTGCGCGGGTCACCATGATGGCCGTGAACATCGAGGTAAAGATACCGAGGGACATGGTCACCGCAAAACCTTTGACCGGGCCGGTGCCCATGGCAAAGAGAATCCCGCCGACCAACAGGGTGGTCAGGTTGGAGTCGAGAATTGCAGTAAATGCCCGGCCGAAGCCTTCGTTGATTGCCCGTTGCACGGTCATGCCCGCAGCAATCTCTTCACGAATCCGCGAGAAGATCAGTACGTTGGCGTCAACCGCCATACCCATGGTGAGTACGATACCGGCGATACCTGGCAGGGTCAGCGTTGCACCCAGCAGCGACATCAGGGCCAGCAGCATCACCATGTTGCCCGCCAGCGCGACGGTGGCGATGACGCCGAAGAAGCGATAGATGGCGATGATGAACAGGGAGACGAACAGCATGCCCCACAGTGCAGCGTCGATACCCTTGGTGATGTTATCAGCACCCAGGCTCGGGCCGATGGTACGTTCTTCAGCGAAGTACATCGGGGCGGCCAGGCCACCGGCACGCAGCAGCAGCGCCAGTTCGGATGACTCACCCTGGCCGTTCAGGCCGGTGATGCGGAATTGAGCACCCAGCGGCGACTGGATGGTCGCCAGGCTGATGATCTTCTTCTCTTCTTTAAAGGTCTGTACCGGTACGTCTTTCTCGACGCCGTCGACCACTTGCTTGGTGTAGGTGGTGACAGGACGCTGCTCGATGAAGATCACCGCCATGCTGCGACCGACGTTGCTGCGGGTTGCGCGGCTCATCAGTTCGCCGCCGTGGCCATCCAGGCGGATGTTCACTTCAGGCGTACCGTGCTCGCCGAAACCAGCCTTGGCGTCGGTCACCTGGTCACCCGTAATGATCAAGCCACGCTCGATCAGTGCAGGTGGACGATTGCCTTCACGGAACTCGAACTCTTCTGCAGTAGCACGGGTAGCACCCGGCTCAGCCGCCAGGCGGAATTCCAGGTTGGCTGTTTTACCCAGGATACGCTTGGCTTCAGCGGTGTCCTGCACGCCCGGCAGTTCAACCACGATGCGGTTGGCACCCTGGCGCTGAACGATCGGCTCGGCCACACCCAGTTCGTTGACGCGGTTACGTACCGTGGTCAAGTTCTGCTTGATCGAGTATTCACGGATTTCCGCCAGCTTGGCCGGGGTCATCGCCAGACGCAGTACCGCCTGACCATTGAGGTCGGCCGGAACAATGTCGAAATCGTTGAAGTTCTTGCGGATCAGCGCACGGGCCTGTTCGCGGGTTGCTTCGTCAGCAAAGCCCAGCTGGATGGCACCGTTGAGCTGCGGCAGGCTGCGATAACGCAGGCGCTCTTTACGCAGCAGGCTCTTCACATCGCCTTCGTAGACTTTCAGGCGAGCGTCGAGGGCCTTGTCCATGTCCACTTCCAGCAGGAAGTGCACACCACCGGACAAGTCCAGACCCAGCTTCATCGGGTGTGCGCCGATCGCGCGCAGCCATTTTGGCGTGGTCTGTGCCAGGTTCAGTGCGACGACGTAGTCATCACCCATGACCTTGCGCACAACGTCTTTTGCCGGCAATTGGTCTTCTTGCTTGGTCAGGCGCAACAAGCCGCCCTTCGCATCAGCAGCCAAACTTGCCGCTTTAACCTGGATACCCGCGTCGGTGAGCGCTTTGCTCGCACGGTCCAGATCAGCCTGATTGACCTGCAGCGCAGTGCTGGCGCCAGTGATCTGGATAGCCGGGTCATCAGGATAGAGATTGGGAGCGGAATAAATAAAACCGATCGCCAGCACCGCCAGGATCAGTACGTATTTCCACAGAGGGTATTTGTTCAGCATCACGCCGCCCGCTTATAACGCGGGGCGCCTTGCGCGCCCCGTCGATTGGTAAAGGTTGTTACTTAGATCGCTTTGAGCGTGCCTTTTGGCAGCGTGGCAGCGATGGCGCCCTTCTGGAACTTCATTTCTACGGTGTCAGAGACTTCCAGAACCACGAAAGCGTCGGACACTTTAGTGATCTTGCCGGCGATGCCGCCAGTGGTCACGACTTCGTCGCCTTTCTGCAAGCTGCCCAGCAGGTTCTTCTGCTCTTTGGCGCGCTTGGCCTGTGGACGCCAGATCATCAGGTAGAAGATGACCAGGAAGCCGACCAGGAAAATCCACTCAAAACCACCGCCCATAGGACCGGCAGCGGCCGGTGCAGCGGCATCAGCCATGGCATTAGAGATAAAAAAGCTCATTTAGCACTCCAGTTGCAAATAGTGAATCTTAGGGTCGGAAAACTCAGTCCAAGGGCGGCACAGGCAGCCCGCGCTTGGCATAGAAGGCATCGACGAAGGCGGCCAATGTACCCTGTTGAATAGCCTCGCGCAAACCAGCCATCAGGACTTGGTAGTGACGCAAATTGTGGATGGTATTCAACATGCTACCCAGCATTTCCCCACACTTGTCCAGATGGTGCAGATAAGCGCGCGAGAAGTTCTGGCAGGTGTAGCAGTCACAGGTAGGATCCAGCGGCGATTCATCATGGCGATGGAACGCGTTACGGATCTTCAGCACGCCTGTATCGATGAACAGATGCCCATTGCGGGCATTACGGGTTGGCATCACGCAATCGAACATGTCCACACCGCGGCGCACACCCTCTACGAGATCCTCCGGTTTGCCAACGCCCATAAGGTAACGAGGTTTGTCAGCCGGCATCAGGCCCGGCAGGTAATCCAGCACCTTGATCATCTCGTGCTTGGGCTCGCCCACCGACAGGCCGCCGATGGCCAAGCCGTCGAAGCCGATCTTGTCCAGGCCGTCCAGCGAGCGCTTGCGCAAGCTTTCATGCATGCCGCCCTGCACGATACCGAACAGGGCAGCGGTGTTATCGCCATGGGCGTTTTTCGAGCGCTGGGCCCAACGCAACGACAGTTCCATGGAAATCCGCGCGACGTCTTCATCGGCCGGGTACGGCGTGCACTCGTCGAAAATCATCACGATGTCGGAGCCCAGGTCACGTTGCACCTGCATCGACTCTTCCGGGCCCATGAACACTTTGGCGCCGTCCACCGGGGAGGCGAAGGTCACGCCCTCCTCCTTGATCTTGCGCATGGCGCCCAGGCTGAACACCTGGAAACCACCGGAGTCAGTGAGGATCGGGCCTTGCCACTTCATGAAGTCATGCAGGTCGCCATGCTTCTTGATCACTTCGGTGCCCGGGCGCAGCCACAGGTGGAAGGTGTTGCCGAGGATGATCTCGGCGCCCGTGGCGACGATGTCACGCGGCAGCATGCCTTTTACCGTGCCGTAGGTACCGACCGGCATAAAGGCCGGGGTCTCGACGGTACCGCGAGGGAAAGTCAAACGGCCGCGGCGAGCTTTACCATCCGTGGCCAGCAATTCAAACGACATACGACTCATGATTGTTCCTCTGGGCCGCGCGGCGCCGGATTACGGGTGATAAACATCGCATCACCGTAGCTGAAAAAACGGTATCCGTTATCGATGGCGGCTTGATAAGCGGCCATGGTCTCGGGATAACCGGCAAATGCCGACACCAGCATCAACAGCGTGGATTCCGGCAAATGGAAATTGGTCACCAGGGCATCGACCACATGAAACGGCCGGCCCGGGTAGATAAAGATGTCTGTGTCGCCACTGAACGGCTTGAGCACGCCATCGCGCGCCGCGCTTTCCAGCGAGCGCACGCTGGTCGTACCGACCGCCACCACCCGCCCGCCGCGCGCCTTGCACGCTTCCACCGCATCCACGACGTCCTGGCTGACTTCCAGCCACTCGCTGTGCATATGGTGGTCTTCGATGTTATCCACACGCACCGGCTGAAACGTGCCGGCCCCCACGTGCAGGGTCACATAGGCCGTTTCAACGCCTTTGGCGGCAATCGCATCCAGCAGCGGCTGGTCGAAATGCAGCCCCGCCGTCGGTGCAGCCACCGCGCCCAGTCGCTGGGAATACACCGTCTGATAACGCTCGCGGTCCGAGTCTTCATCCGGGCGGTCTATATAAGGAGGCAACGGCATATGGCCGACGCGTTCCAGCAGCGGCAACACTTCCTCGGCAAACCCAAGCTCGAACAACGCATCATGACGGGCCAGCATTTCTGCTTCGCCACCGCCATCGATAAGGATCTTCGAACCCGGTTTCGGCGACTTGCTGGAGCGCACATGGGCCAGCACGCGATGGCTGTCCAGCACCCGCTCCACCAGAATTTCCAGCTTGCCGCCGGATGCTTTCTGGCCAAAAAGGCGAGCCGGAATCACCCGGGTATTGTTGAAAACCATCAAGTCGCCTGGGCGTAAATGCTCAAGCAAATCAGTGAATTGACGGTGTGCGAGGGCACCGCTGACCCCGTCCAGGGTCAGCAGTCGACTGGCGCGACGCTCGGCCAAAGGATGGCGAGCGATCAGCGAATCAGGGAGCTCAAAAGTAAAGTCAGCAACGCGCATGATGGGGTTCGTCTAGCAGGGCCGGGAAGTCTAGCGGAAATAGTGAAAATTGACCATGAAACGTGATTGACCAACGGTAATCTCATCTCTATACTTCGCCGCCATTGAGCCCTGATGGCGGAATTGGTAGACGCGGCGGATTCAAAATCCGTTTTCGAAAGGAGTGGGAGTTCGAGTCTCCCTCGGGGCACCATCTTAAAAAAAGACCTTGAAATTCAAGGTCTTTTTTTTCGCCTGCAGGAAAGTGATGATGGGCGGGCGAACGCGAGAAAAGAGGAACCTTGGCCATGGAACAGACGCTGGAAGCTGTAGCGCTTTTTGCGCTCAAGCTGGTGCATGAGACCGAAGGCGCGAGCCCGATTCTGCGGGACGACCTGGTCATGGACGGCTATGAGCGGGAGGTGTTTGGCTTGCTGGTGCGCAAGGGCGATATCAATGCCATCCAGCATAAGATCGACGAGTGCCTGGCATTGGCCCTCGAATCCCTGGGCGGTGCACACACCGTGATGGGCCGCGAGCTGCAACGGCTTGCGGTGGATGCGCGCCAAGCGACGACACTCGAAGAACTCAATGCCCCGCTCAACGCACTCAAGGATTACCTGAAGGCGATCCTTTAACGCCTGCCTTCGACCGCCATGCGTACAGCCAGGCCCATCAGCACCGAGCCCATCAACCAGCGCTGTACGGTTTGCCAGACCGGTTTGCGGATGAAGAACCCCGCGATCGAGCCCGCCATCAGAGCGATCAGCCCGTTGACGCTCACGCTGATCATGATCTGCGTAAAGCCCAGTACCAGCGATTGCGACAGCACACTGGCGTGCCCGTTGGGGTCGATAAACTGGGGCAGCAACGACAGATACATCACTGCCACTTTGGGATTCAGCAGGTTGGTGACAAAGCCCATCATGAACAGCTTGCGCGGGCTGTCCTTGGGCAAGTCCCGCACCTGGAAGGGCGACCGGCCACCCGGCTTCACCGCCTGCCAGGCCAGGTAAACCAGATACAGCGCCCCGCCGAGCCGCAGCGCGTCGTAGGCATAGGGAACCGCCATCACCAACGCGGTGATACCCAATGCCGCGCAGAACATATAGACGACAAAACCCATCGCAACGCCGCCCAGGGAAATCAGCCCGGCCACTCGCCCCTGGCAGATCGACCGCGAAATGAGGTAAATCATGTTCGGGCCGGGCGTCAGCACCATGCCGAGCGAGATCAGGCCGTAGGCAAGCAGGCTGGAGAGTTCGGGCATGGGGTGGCTCCTTGACGACGTAAAACCTTGTAATGGCCGGCGGGTTGTTGGCGCCATGGTAGGGCGATAAAAGGAACGCCGTTAGATACAGATCCGCGAGCAAAACGTCATACACCGGTACCGGCGTTTGCTGCACCACTCACCCAAGGAAAGGCACATGATCGACTTCAACAACAAAGGCTTCTTCAAGCTCAAGCAGAACAACGAATACGCCGAGCGCGTTTCGTCATTGCTGCTGGATGATGAGCAGGTCATCGATTCCTACAAGGCCATGCGCGACGGCGTGGTGTTCACCACCAAGCGCATCATCGCGGTGAACGTGCAGGGAATTACCGGCAGCAAAAAGGATTTCACGTCCCTGCCGTATAAAAATATCGTCGCGTATTCGGTGGAAACCTCGGGGACCTTTGACCTGGATTCGGAGTTGGAGATTTACTTTTCGGCGGTGGGGAAAGTGAAGTTTGAGTTCACGGGGAAGACGTCGATTGTTGAGATATCGAGGGTGATTTCCCGGCATGTGCTTTGAACCAATGCGCTGCTCAGGACTACCTGAAAAAACCATTGAAGAAGCCAGCCTTGCCCGTGATCGGACCTAAACAATCACGCCCGCTCAGGGGCAAACCACTGGACGTCATAACAGTTTGCAGATCACGTCCAGCTCATCGAAAACAAAGCGCGTATTAGCCCTGCAATAGACATCATAGTGCTCGGTCATCTGCCTTCCGCTCTGCGACTGGTTGAAGTAAGCGTCTACCATCTCCTGAGGCCGATGCATCCGTGGTTTGCTCAACACTCGCTCTTCGGTAATGTGTTGATCTTTTCGAACCTGCACCCGCCCATCACGTAGAATATTCCGAAGCAGATTCCACTCATAAAAGAAAATACCATCCAGTTCATAAAAGTTCAGGAAGGGGATATTGTGCAACAATACAAAGTGACTATTACCTGCGTGAGCACCGGCCAGGCCATGCTGGCTCAGTTTCTGGCGAATACTTTCATCGGAAATAGTGTCCCTTAGCACGGCCAACTGCCTGACAAAGCCGGTACGAAAATTAGCATTAAGAAATAGCTGGCACTGCTCCGAAAGATAGGTTGGAATTTCCGATAATTGATATTTAACCTGAATAAAGTAATAAATATCATCCTCTAGGTCCCGAACCACCAAATCAATATCATACCCCTTGATTTTCGCATTATTGCCCGGCTTGAATTCCCCAAACACTTCCAGACGTGGATCGTTGAGTTTTTTAATGTAATTTAAAACGTAATCTTTTTCGAAGCCGGCTCCGAGCAGTTGGCCAAAGTCCGCCTCTTTCCCATTGATGGTTGCGGTACCTAGCAAGTACCTGACGAATTTTCTCAACCCATACTTAAAGTTCAGCGCTCCCCGCACATAAACGCCGCCCTTGTATTCTATGAAACTGCTGGCGGAGTCCAACGTTGGTGCGCGTCCGGCCAAGGCACTGTTGATCATATCCACCGTGGCAGGACTGACAATAGTCCTCAGGTAAGCTTCATCGGTTGTACGTTCGCCCGACATCACACGCAGCTCCAGGTGAACGGCAAAATCGACTATTTCTCGCAAGTAATGATACTTGGGATGCCGTGTCATGGCGGCGGACAAGTACTCCGAATGTATAGACAGGCATTTATCGAGAGTCTGATCCACCAGAAGCCCACGCAAATCCGGATTCAAACGGCCATATTTCTGCAACAGTTCCGCCATGTCATACAATGTGCGTGTATCACTGATTTTAGAATTAGCCTCAGTAACCTCCGCCAACCAATACCCCTTGATCCGTCGCTGTAGTTTCGCGGTAGGTACAATGTGAAGAGTGCTCCCAACCAACCTGGCAGTCAGAAGCCCATGCCCCATGAGAAAATAGATTTCACTGAGGTAATAACACAACCACAAGTTAGCATTCTTCAGGATGGATAAGTTATGTACGGCTCGCAGCTGCAGGTTTTCGGCAATCCTGTTGCACGTATATTCAAGCGCCGCCCATGTGTAGGCTTTACTAAAATCAGCGTACGTATCACTTCCCGACGCTGATGACGCACCATGACCTGCAGACGCCACCTCAATCCTGAAATAGCTACCCAGTTGATCTGTGAACCGGTGCACCGTATTAGGGTTGAGCGGTGTGTTGTCTTCGAAGAGATACTGCGGCAGCGATTGTCGGGCCTGCTCCAGGTTTGCCTTAAGTTTCTCCCAGAGTATTGCCTGAACCTGTTCGGGACAAATCAGCCGACGCAGTGCGGGTATTTTGTAAAGCATTCGACTGCGCCAGGTGAGACGTTTGCCAGCTGGCGGGAGGGCAGTCGTGTTCGCCATAGGGTCATGCAAAAAGGCAAGTAGTTGCGGGTCTACATCTTCATAAATCATCAACTGGCGTCCTGTCCAATTTCCACTGAGGGCAGGCACTCGCCTTATCCCTATCGGTTATGGCGCATGACCCTAGCATATCGACACATCGGTTTTTCGACGCCTGCACGCGAACTGGAAGCTTCCTACACCTGATTAGGAGGTGAGCACCCATTCAGAAAGTGAGTTTTCCCACGCACACCATCGAACAACGGGAATTTCAGGTTCGCCTCCGCTCTCATAGGCTCGCTTCCTTGTACAGGGAAGTGAGCAGCCATGACAGAGCGCGCGTATCCAATTAGCGAAGAAGAACAGCTGAAGCGGCGAATTTCGATCCGATAACGGGTGAAGAAACTAAAGACACAGATGACTTGAAAAGAGTAAAGCCGTGAAGCACTTGATATACGTTGTGCCTATAAGTAGCGACAACATTTCAGCTGAAATTTCCCTCAATGTGAAAGCAGAAGATTTGCGCACCATCATGGGTTGGCAGACAGAGAGTGACGGCGTCTACGACTATCTGCTTACAGCAAATCAGATCAAGGTCATTGAAAACCTCACGTCACAGGTTCTTCCAAAAAATGCGTCGCTCTACCTCGCCTGTGACGAGTGAAATCAATCTCAACATTAGAAACTTAGGGGTCAGAAACTTAGGGGGGCAGATCTATTTACTCCAGATATGCCAAGAAACATCTGACCGGCAGATGCAGCCCATCTGACACAATCGCTACAACATCACCTCATAAGGCCCAAGAAACTTAGTCGTCTGCACCAACCCCTGCCGCATCAACATCTCCAGGTAATTCCCCGCATCCATCGGCGGCCTCTTCAGCGATCGCCTTTGCTTCTGCGCCGCAGCCAACACAGCTGCCTGATCCAAATCCCAAAGATCCGAAACAAAGTCATCCGGATGCATCGCTTCAATGTCGTACGCGTCCAACACCCGCGCTGGAAAATCCTTCAAGTTGAAGGTCACGATAACCTCGGCCTTACTCCTGATCGCCGCCGCGAGCACATGACGATCATCAGGATCAGGCAAATCCAGGCTCGAACAAAGATCCTCGTACCCCGTCACCAGAGCATCCGGTATCGCCATGTCCATCAGCGCCGAAGTGCAATCCATTTGAGCTACCGTTAAGTCAGGTCGATTCTTGAGCACATTTCGCTTCCACTCTTCATGAATCTGATTAGTCCATCGCGCTCGAAAAAGCCCCGAAAGGCCAAGCCACATAAGCAAGTCCCTGAGTGGCGCAGGGTAGAGAACACAGGCGTCGTATACCGCAGTAAAAGGCGAACACCTCATCCCTCATACCCCATTCCCAACTCCTGCGCCTGCTGCGCCAACGCATCCATCGCCTCCTGACTTTCATCCTCACGCCGCTGCTTGAACGCCATCAAATCAGAAAACCGTATCCGCCGATGCCGTCCGGTTTTGGTGAATGGAATAGCGCCCTCTTCCAGCATCTTGACCAAATGCGGTCGCGACACATTGAGCATGTCGGCAGCTTCCTGGGAAGTCAGTTCAGCGTGGACCGGCACAACCTTTACGGCATTACCAATGGCCAACTCACCCAAAATATCGACCAGCAGGCGCAGCGCTGAGGTAGGTAGCACCAGCGTATGAGGCTTGTCTTCCTTGTCGAAAATGTCGATACGCTGGGTCTCAAACTTGGTCGATAGTAGAGACGCCAACGCTCGCTGGCCTTGTACGGCGGCTTCGACTTCCTTTTCCAACGGCAGGACGGTTTTGGGGAGATGGCTGGCAATCATGATTTCGCTCCGGCAAATACTCAACTGAGTGAGATCAACGCTAGACGAAATAAACGAAAATCGCAATAAACGAAACGACCGCTAGTCAGTGAGCTGTTCGTCAGTAAAGGAGCACAGGGGACGAATCTACTTACTCGTCGTACTTTGCGGCCTGCAGCGTGGGACGCGATTGTCGCTGTTGATCTGATGACATTTCCCACACCTCCCATCGAACAGCGAGAATTTCAGGTTCTTCTCCGCTCTCATAGGCTCGCTTCCTTGCACAGGGAAGTGAGTCGTCATGACAGAGCGCGCGTATCCAATTACCGAAGAAGAGCAGCTAAAGCGGCGAATCCTGACTCCGCAGCCTAAGCAGATTTCGAATTCACCGTTCATTGATTTGTATGAAGCGCCTCCCCCGCCATCGCCTGAACCCGCGAGGATTCCAGGCCACGTATTCGCCAAGTCGTGCCAGTTGCCCGACGGGATCATCAGCTACAACAATCCCACCGGCTATGTGCCGCTTGAGCTGATCAAGGACTACGGCCACTTCACGCTGTTAGGCGGGCGGGAGATGGACAGCCACGGCGGCGTGTCCCTCAGGAAAATCAGTGGTAGTGCCCTGCCCGTAGGGCTTGGCCAGCTTGTATTGCGCACAGCGGCATTGGAGTCCTCGGCTGCGGCGGTCGGCGCCGCAGCGGGGAGCTTGCTTGCAGGGCTGGTGGCGCTGGCTTGGCCATCGGAGCTTGGCGACAGTGCGCTCTATAGCGAAGAGCAGCTTCGTAACCTGCAAAAAGCCCGCTCGCGGATGCGCTTGCATATCGAGCAACGCGACGACGGGACGCTCAAGGGGTATGGGTTTTACACCGGTAAAAATACCGACTGGCAGATGATCGATGTGGTGCAGTTTCAGAGTCGTGATAGTCAGTTCTTGGCGGATCTTGGCGAGGGTGTGGAGCTGATTTGGACGCCGGCCATTGATCCTGGCGACACCCTTGGCATACCGGCATTGGAGGCTGCACCGCAAGCGCCGGTGATGTGGATTTATCCGCCGACGGAGGCGGCCAAACAGATTCTGGTGAACCCGATTTATCCGCCGGAGTATCGGGATTTTATTCTGGTGTTTCCGGTGGAGTCGAGGGTTCGGCCGCTGTATGTGGTGGTTAGCGTTAGGGCGGGCGATCACAAATACCATTCCGCTCCCGGCACAGACGAAATCACCGGTTTCCTAAACCTGAGCAAGGCAAAACCCAAGACCCCAAAGCAAGGTGGGGCAGGGCTTAGAGAGCGCTGGATTGATGACAAAGGACGGATAATTTACGAGTGGGACTCGCAGCACGGCGAACTAGAGGCGTATAGAGCAAGCGATGGCAGTCACTTGGGGGCGTTCAACCACATAACTGGTGAACGGCTGAAAAAGCCTAAGAAAAAACGAAATATCAAAAAATTTTTGTGAGGGCATATGGGACTGAAATTAAGACTGGAATGGTTCGATAAGTCGACAGAGCTTGGTTTAGGAATAGAGCGCTCCGCAGACTTGGGCGAGGACTATACCGTTGTCGACTCGCTCAGACTGTCCGTTGAAGACGACATTAACAACGGAATGTTCCAGCTGCGTGAAGAATGGCTATTAACTATACAGCCGCTCTTCAGCCACAAAATTATTTCGTCGGAAAGTGACTACTTTCTCGCTCTCGATTATAGAAAGTCCTGGTGATCAAGAATAAGCCCGGGCCTCACAAACAGAAGCAAACCAAGAGTATTCATACCCTATGCGTCGTCTTGCACTTTCAGACAAAAAACTCCGCAACATCCCCAGGCGCTTGCGCGCAATAAGCCGATGGGCAGATAGTTTCGAAGGCTGGTTTTTAGAAGACTTCCCAGTGAGGCGAGGATTTGAAAATTTCAAAATCCCCGTCATAGAAACCTTGGTCGAAGGCAAGCAAACAACCCCGGCGATCCAGGCACACTGCGCTCAGCAATTGATCAACGCGGCCGCGCACCTGATTCAAGCCCGGCCCGATGAAACACCTGAATGCTGGATCGTAGCAGCCATTCTGGTGCCCGACATGTTCTCAAGCGAAGTCTGCGTCTACATCGATAAAAGCCGCTACCTCGGCGCTATTCTGCCCTTCGACTACGACTACTTTCGTCAAACCCGAATAACGGGCAGAAGCCTTGCAAACGAATGGGGGTTGATCATCCCCCCAGGCCTACACGAGGTGGGTTTTCACTTCATCCACGAAGATGAGGACGGAGAACAGTTCGAGTCAGAGCATTGGTATTTCGGCGAGGTCAGTTCATCGGATGAAGACCCGGGCGGCGACCGCTGGAAGTACAAGACTTTCAAAGCATTTCAGGCAGAACATCCGCATTTATTCAGCACAGCACCGTAGCCTTGCGATGAAAGCCGTGCTTATAACGACGGCCTTTTCAAGCAGCCCTCTCGCTAAAACTCAACCGCGCACACAACCCACCCACCTCCCGGTTATACAAC